>JAHINZ010000138.1 GCA_018895795.1 Alphaproteobacteria bacterium | reverse complement strand
GGGCCCAGATCGAACCCAGGGCGCCCGACGATGTCGCGCGGCCGAAGGCGCGTCATCCCCAGACGCTCAGGCTGAATCTGGGCCCCGGCTTTCGCCGGGGAGAGCGGATGGAAGTTGACCTTGAGGGTTTGCGCAGTCAAACACCGTCCCGGACCAGACGGTCGGGCGGTCGCGGTCCTCGCAAGAGGGTCGAGGAAAGTCCGGGCTCCACGGTGACAAGGCGGCGGGTAACGCCCGCCGGGAGTGATCCCAGGGATAGCGCCACAGAAAGCAAACCTCCTCCCTACGGGGCGGGAAGGGTGAAAGGGTGGGGTAAGAGCCCACCGCGGACCTGGCGACAGGGACGGCATGGCAAGCCCCGCCTGGAGCAAGACCGAATAGGGACCCCGCGTCGGCCTCGCGTCGACTAGGCCGTCACTGGCTGAGTAGGGTTCGGGTAGGTCGCGAGAACCGTCCAGCAATGGGCGGTCCAGAGGAATGATCGTCGCATCCTCGCAAGAGGGTGGCACAGAACCCGGCTTATAGACCGTCTGGTCCGTCTCCTTCCCCGCTTGGGGGAGGAGGGGCTTGGCCCGGCCTTGGGTTGCGCTACGGTGAGCCGCTCACGCATTGCGCGTCGGGTAGGCGGGGCGCGGATGGCTGAAGAATCTCGGGAAGAGCGCGAGGAGCGCTGGTGGCGCGACTGGTTCGACGCCGACTACAGCTGGGACGGACTGGCCGGGAAGGAGATCCTCGGCGGCGGCCAGTTTGGTGAGGTCACGCTGCAGGACTACTGGCGGCGGGATCCGACCACGGGAAAGCCGCGCACCGACATGGCGCTGAAGAGCGCGGGTGAGCTTATCGAGTTCGACGGCCGGTGGTGGCATTTGGCCCATTTGCCGCCGCAGGAACCAAGCTGGAAAGCCGATCTGAAAGCGCAGGAGTGGCGGGACCTAGACGCCCTGCTTGCGGAGCGTGTGGCCGTGGCTACCGAGACGCAGAGGGCGCTTGGATTCTACGGCGGTGCCCTAGTCTGGAATCCCGAGGGCTCGGACGGCCGGGCTCGTTTGGACGGCTCGGTGCTCGGGCCTTGCCTGATCCGAGCCCATGACGGGGCGGGTCAAGTGTCGCTGTCTTGCCACCGCACGGCCTTTCTCGTCGACGGCGATTTTGAAGGCGTAAAGTTTGGCCCCGGCGCAGACTTCTCCAACGCAACTTTTTCGGGTGAAGCCAGCTTTTACAGGGCGACGTTCTCAGGCGACGCCCGATTCTACAGCGCAGCATTTTTGCGCGAAGCCAGCTTCTACAGCACAGCGTTTTCAGCCATCGCCGGCTTCGACAGCGCAACCTTCCTAGGCGAAGCCGGCTTTGAGGGCGCTGCCTTCTCGGGCGAAGCCAGCTTCGACAGCGCCACTTTCTCGGACGAAGCCCGTTTCGACGGAGCTATCTTCTCAGGCTCGGCTGGCTTCGGCTGCACAACCTTCTCAGGCGAAGCCAGCTTCAACGATGTCATGTTCTCAAGTTTCGCCAGCTTCAATGGTGCAAGCTTTTCAGGATGCGCGAGCTTCGACAGCGCAACCTTCTCAGGTTACGCCCGCTTCAACAGCGCCACTTTCTCGGGCGATGCCCGCTTCAATAGCGCCATTTTTAAAGCTCCAGTGCACTTTTCCGGCGTCTTTCGAGAGGTTGCGCGTTTTCACAATGCGGTCCTTCAGGGGCCCGTGACCTTCTCCGCCGCCATCGCCGCGCCGGAGCAGGATTTCGCCAGAGCCTTTTATGGGGCGCGGTTCTCGGGCATCGCCGACTTCTCCGGCGCAGTCCGGGAAGGGCAGGGCGGGCGGATGGCGGCGGCCTTTGCCGAGGCGCAGTTCGAGAAAGCGCTAATCCTGACCGACGGGCTGGACGGCGTTGGTAGCGCGGTCTTCCATAAAGCATTGTTGAAAAACACGACGTACGGCGCTGAGGGCAAGCTTCGCAACGAGCGCCTCGCCACCCTCGAAAGCGGCTGCCGGGTGGTCAAGATCGCCATGGGCAAGGCGCGCGACGAGGTGCGTGAACAGGCCTATTACCGGCTGCAATTGCGGGCCCGCCAGCAGCGCTCGGATATCGACGGCTGGGAAAAGGCGGTGGGTTGGCTCTACGGGGTCAGTTCGGACTTCGGGTCCAGCCTGTGGCGACCCGTGCTGGGGCTGGGTCTGCTGGTGCTGGTGTTCGCGGTGGTGATCTACTGGCCGTGGATGGCCTGGCTGAACATCAAGGACGTGCGCGGGCCGGGCGGGGTGTTCGTGGCCCTGAACCAGTCGCTGCGCACCCTGTCGCCGTTCAATCTGCTGACGAGTCCGGGCCTAGTCGCGTCCACGGGCGCGCCCGCCAGCCTGTTCGAGGTCAATCCGGCCGTGACCTTCGGCGTGCGGATCATCTCGGGCCTGCAATCCATCCTCTCCACCCTGCTGATCTTCCTGTTCGGCCTGGCCGTGAAGCGGCGCTTCCAGATCAGCTGATCGGCGTCCCGACTGGGATCGATTGGGATGGGCGGGGCGTCTAACGCCGATCTGAACACCCCTCAACACTTAACAGTTCTGTGTATGTTCTGTTGATAGCTTGTGGCCGCAAGTCACGAAGCGGTGCGACATCTTTGTTTTCGTGGCGAAATGGCCGCGAGTGTCATTGTTTCCCAATTCATCCCATGTTAACCCAGTTTGGTCGGCGCCCGTGGGGTCGGGGGCTCGGCGCGTGTCTGGTATGGGGTAGGGCGGGGTGTTCCTCTCGACGTTCGAGAAGCAGGTGGACAGCAAGCGGCGCATCGTTGTGCCGCAGGACTTCCGCACGGCGGTCTCGGGCCCCTTCGAGGGCGTGTTCTGCTTCCCCTCCATCGAGGCCGATTGCCTGGAGGGTGGCGGAAAAGCCTTGTTCGACCGTTACCTGGGCGTGATCGAGGAGATGCCGTTCGGCGATCCGATCCGCACCGCCCTGGAGACCAGCGTCCTGGGGGGCATGGCCAAGCTGTCGTTTGATACAGCTGGTCGCATTACGCTTCCCGATCACCTGTGCGACATGTTCGGTCTGAGTGATTGGGTGACTGTCGTCGGTATGGGTGAGCGTTTTCAGATCTGGTCGCGCGAGGCCTTCCAGGCCCATCGCGCGGCGCAACGCGAGCTGGCCCGCGACGGTCTGGCCGCCATGCGGGTTCAGCAGCGCGCGGCGCGGCTGGGAGCGGGCGCATGACTGACGCTTCCGCCGACACCGCCACGGGCGCTCTCGAGGACCCTCCGTCCGACATCAACGCCCCGGCCCATATCTCGGTCCTGCTGGCCGAGGTGGTTCAGGCCCTGGGCGCCGCGCCGGGCGAGACCATCCTGGACGGCACCTTCGGGGCAGGCGGCTATAGCCGCGCCATCCTGGCGACGGGCGCCACCGTCGCGGCCTTCGACCGCGATCCCAGCGTCGCCCGCTTCGCCGAGGGGTTGCCGGCCGATCGCTTCCGCCTGATCCAGGACCGCTTCTCCCGGATGGCCGAGCATTTCGGTCCGCAATCGGTGGATGGCGTGGTGCTGGATATCGGCGTGTCGTCGATGCAGATCGACGAGGCCGAGCGCGGCTTTTCGTTCATGCGCGACGGGCCGCTGGACATGCGGATGAGCGACACGGGGCCCACGGCCGGCGATCTGGTCAATGGGCTGGACCAGGTGGAGCTGGCCCGCATTCTCTATGTGTACGGCGAGGAGCATGCCTCGCGCCGCATCGCCAGCTTCATCGTCCGGCGCCGCGAGGAGCGGCCGTTCGAGCGCACCCTGGATCTGGCCCATGTGATCGAGCGCGCCCTGGGCGGCCGCAAGGGCGCCAAGGTGCATCCGGCCACCCGCTCGTTCCAGGGCCTGCGCATCGCGGTCAATGAAGAGCTGGCCGAGCTGGAGGCCGGCCTAGCCGCCGCCGAACGGATCCTCAAGCCGGGCGGCCGCCTGGCGGTGGTGACCTTCCATTCGCTGGAAGACCGGATCGTCAAAAACTTCCTGGCCGAGCGGGCCGGGCGCACGCCGGGCGGTTCGCGCCACTTACCGGAGGCCCCGGCCGGCGCGCCCGCCAGTTTCCAGCTGATCGCCAACAAGGCCATCGCCCCCGGCGAGGCCGAGCTGGCCGTCAATCCGCGCGCCCGCTCGTCCAAGCTGCGCGCCGCCGTCCGCACGACCGCCCCGATCTGGGAGGCGGCGTCGTGAGCGTCTCGGGCCTGTTCAATCGCCGGGTGCGCGGCTTTCGCGTGGTCGAGGTGGTCGGCATGGGCCTGCTGCTGACCCTGGTCACCGGCGTCTATCTGGCCAAGACCGTGGCCAGTGGCGAGCGCAACGAGATCGCTCAGATCGAGCAGCGCATCGAGGACGAGAAGACCCGCAAGCGTCTGCTGGAAGCCGAGGTCGCCTTCCTCGAACAGCCCCGCCGCATCGAGGCCCTGGCCGTGGCCATGGGGCTGCGGCCGATCGCGGCCGACCACGAGACCACCGAGGACGCCCTGGTCGACGTCGCGCGCCACCATGCGGTCGCCGCGCCGATCGAGCTGCCCGCCGGTCCGGTCGACGCCGCCGCCCTGGCCGCCGACGCCCCCGAGGCGACGCCGGACGACGCCCCGGCGCCGGAGGTTCACCCATGAGCCTGGCCAATCTGGGTCCTTCCGGTTTCCAGCCCGGCGCCTGGCGCTGGCTGGTCGAACGCGTCTGGCGTCTGGAGCACGCCTTCGAGCGCTCGCGCGCCGCCGCCAAGCCCGAAGACGACACCCGCATCCGCATCTTCTTCGTGATGGCCTTCTTCGGCGTGTGCTTCGTGGTGCTGGGCGTGGGCGCGACCATCGCCGCCCTGATCACCGACCCCGGCCGGGGCGCCGGCTATCTGGCCTCGACCGAGGGCGCGCGCGGCGACCTGGTCGATCGCGACGGACGCCTGCTGGCCGTCGACCTGACCCACTACGCCCTCTATGTCGATCCCAAGGAAGTCTGGGACAAGGACGAGGCGCGCCGCGCCCTGGGCAAGGCCCTGCCCGACGTCCCGGCCAAGCGTCTGGACAAGGTGGTGTTCGGCGATCACCGCACCTTCGTGGTGGGCGGCCTGACGCCCGAGCAGAAGGAAGCCATCTTCAATCTGGGCCTGCCGGGCATCTCGTTCGAGGAACAGGGCCGACGGATCTATCCGCTGGGCGCCACGGCCGCGCACCTGGTCGGCTTCGTCGACAGCGGCGGCAAGGGTCTGGCCGGCGCCGAGCGCGCTCTGGACAAGCCGATCCGCAAGGCGGCCGGCGGCGGCGGGCCCACCGTGTTGTCGATCGACGTCCGGGTTCAGGCCGCCCTCGAGGACGAGGTGCGCAAGGCCGCCCTGGAGTTCCAGCCCAAGGGCGCGGTGGGCGTAGTCACCAATGTCCACACCGGCGAGATCCTGGGCCTGGCCAGCTATCCCGACTTCGACGCCAACAAGGCTGGAACCGCCTCCGACGAGCAGCGGCTGAACCGCGCGGCGGCGGCGGTCTATGAGATGGGCTCGACCTTCAAGGCCTTCACCGTGGCCATCGGCCTGGACACCGGGGTCGCCACCCCGACCTCGACCTTCGACGCCCGCGAGCCGTTCAAGCTGGGCTATCGGACCATCCACGACTTCCACGCCAAGCATAAGATCCTGACCCTGATCGAGGTCTTTCAATACTCGTCCAACATCGGCACGGCCAAGCTGGCCGAGGCGATCGGCGGGCCGCGCCTGAGCCAGTATTTCGGCAAGCTGGGCCTGACCCAGCCGGCCAAGATCGAGCTGGCGGAATCGGCCTCGCCGCTGACGCCCAAGGTCTGGAACGACGACGCCGTGGCCTCGACCTCGTTCGGTCACGGCATCAATGTCAGTCCCCTGGCCCTGACCCGCGCCATGGGCGCCTTGCTGAACGGCGGCACCCTGACGCCGCTGACGATCCTCAAGATGGCGCCGGGCGTCCGGCCCGAGGGCGCGCGCGCGGTGACCGAGGAAACCTCGGCCGAGATGCTGAAGATCATGCGCGCCAATGTGGTGCCCGGCCTGGGCGGCAGCGGCGGCAAGGCCGACGTGCCGGGCCTCAGCGTCGGCGGCAAGACCGGCACCGGCGAAAAGTACGACCCCAGCATCCGCGGCTATAATCACCAGCGGCAGGTGTCGTCCTTCGCCGCGGTCTTCCCCACCGCCGGCCCCGTGGACGCCGACCGCTATTTCGTCCTGATCCTGCTGGACGAGCCGCACGGCAGCGTCGGCTCGCACGGCCAGTCGACCGGCGGCTGGGTGGCCGCGCCGGCGGCCGGCCGGGTGATCGCCCGCATCGCCCCGTTCCTGGGCGTGCAGCGGCGTCACGAGATCATGACCGTTTCCAACGCCTCCAACAGCGATCCGGGAGCCGGCCTGTGAGCAAGACCCTTTCCCAGCTTCTCAAGCGCGATGTCGAGCCGGATCCGGTGATCACCGGCGTCACCGCCGACAGCCGCAAGGTCGGGCCCGGAACCCTGTTCGCCGCCCTGCCGGGGACCAAGGTCGACGGCGCCCAGTTCGCGCCGGGGGCCATCGCCGCGGGGGCCGTGGCTGTTCTGGGCCCGTCGAGCCTGGAGACCTTCCAGGTCCCGACCGTCAAGGTCGAGGATCCGCGCCGCGCCTACGCCCTGGCCTCGGCCGCCTTCTGGGGCGCCCAGCCGGCGACCTGCATCGCGGTGACCGGCACCAACGGCAAGACCTCGGTGGCCGGCTTCTGTCGTCAGATCTACGCCAGGCTGGGCCACAAGGCCGCCAGCATGGGGACCCTGGGCGTGGTGGTCAGCGGTCCCGGCATGGCGGACCTGCAATTGACCCCGCCCGGCTTGACCACGCCCGACGCCGCCGACGTGGCCGAGATGATGGCCAGGCTGGCGGAGATGGGCGTCACCCATCTGGCGGTCGAGGCCTCGTCGCACGGGGTCGATCAGCGCCGCCTGGACGGGGTGAGCCTGAAGGCCGCCGGCTTCACCAATTTCACCCAGGATCACCTGGACTATCACGGCTCGATGGAGAGCTATCGCGACGCCAAGCTGCGCCTGTTCGACGCCCTGCTGCCGATGGGCGCGACGGCCGTGCTGAACGCCGACAGCGACGCCTTCGAGGTGTTCGCCGCCGCGGCCGTGACCTCGGGCCAGAGCGTCTGTTCGGTGGGCGAGGGCGGGCAGGGGCTGAAACTGGTCAGTCGCACGCCCACCCCGCAGGGTCAGACCCTGGTGGTCGAGGTCGCCGGCGCCGCGCATCCGGTCGCCCTGCCGCTGGCCGGAGCCTTCCAGGCCAGCAATGTGCTGGTCGCGGCCGGGCTGTGCATCGCCACGGGCGAGGACGCGACCGCCGTGCTCAAGGCCCTGGAGTGCCTGGAAGGCGCGGCCGGACGTCTTCAGCGTGTTGGCCGAGGACGGCGCGGCGGCGAGGCCTATGTCGACTACGCCCATACCCCCGATGGTCTGGAGACCGTGCTCGAAGCCCTGCGCCCGCACACGGCCGGCAAGCTGATCGTGGTGTTCGGGGCAGGCGGCGACCGCGATCGCGGCAAGCGGCCGTTGATGGGCGAGATCGCCGCGCGCCTGGCCGACATCGCCATCGTCACCGACGACAATCCGCGCTCCGAAGAGCCCGGCTCGATCCGCGCCGCCATCCTGGCCGCCGCGCCCGGCGCCCGCGAGATCGGCGACCGCCGCGCCGCCATCCGCGCCGCCGCCGCCCAGCTGTCCGAGGGCGACGTGCTGGTGGTGGCCGGCAAGGGTCACGAGCAGGGCCAGATGGTGGCCGGCGTCAACCACCCGTTCGACGACGTGACCGAGACCCTGGCCGCGCTGGAGATGGCCGATGTCTGAGCCGCTGTGGACCGCCCCTCTTTGGACCAGTGAGGAAATCGCCGCCGCCACCGGCGGTCAGGTGCTGGCGCCGTTCGCCGCCACCGGCGTGTCGATCGACAGCCGCAGCATTGAACCGGGCGATCTGTTCGTGGCTCTGACGGGCGCGCGCGATGGTCATGAGTTCGTGGTCCAGACCGTCGACAAGGGCGCGGCCGGGGCCCTGGTCTCCAAGCCCGTCGCCGTGCCCGCCGTGCTGGTCGAGGACACCTTCCGAGGCCTGGAACGCCTGGGCGTCGCCGCGCGTGAGCGCGCCGTCGGCGCCCGTCGCGGCGCGATCACCGGCTCGGTCGGCAAGACCAGCGTCACCCGCGCCGTCGAGGCCGGCTTGCGCCTGGCCGGCAAGGCCCACGCCTCGGTCAAGTCGTACAACAACCATATCGGCGTGCCCCTGACCCTGGCCCGCATGCCGCGCGACACCGAGCGGGCGGTGTTCGAGGTCGGCATGAACCACGCCGACGAGATCACTCCGCTGTCGCGCTTCATCCGCCCGCACGCCGTGGCCATCACCACGGTCGGCCCGGTGCATCTGGAAAACTTCGCCGACGGCGAGCTGGGCGTCGCCCGCGCCAAGGCCGAGATCTTCGCCGGTCTCGAACCCAACGGCGTGGCGGTGCTGAACGCCGACAATCCCTGGTTCGACATGCTGAAGGCCGAGGCCGAGAAGGCCGGCGCCGCGGTGTGGAGCTTCGGCCTGTCGCCAGACTGCACGGCCCAGCTCATTTCATTTTCATCCGATCTCCCCGGCGAAAGCCGGGGCCCAGATGACAGAGCGGCGGGCGCTCAGGATGAATCTGGGTCCCGGCCTTCGCCGGGAAGAGCGGTGGTTAAGGCGGTCATTCGTGGCGAGCCGATCGAGTTTGAACTCCTGCAGACCGGCGTCCACTGGGGCCCCAACAGCCTGTGCGTGCTGCTGATGCTGGAGGCCCTGGGCGTCGATCGCGACACCGCCCTGCGGGCCCTGGCCACCTTCGCCCCGATCGAGGGCCGCGGCGCCGAGCGGGTCGTCCAGATCCCGGGCGGCGCCTTCACCCTGGTCGACGAGAGCTACAACGCCAATCCGGTGTCGATGCAGGCGGCCCTGACCACCCTGGGCGCGCGCAAAGTGGCCGGCCGGCGGATCGTGGCCCTGACCGACATGCTCGAACTGGGCCCCGACAGCGCCCGTTTTCACGCCGATCTGGCCGCGCCCCTGGATGCGGCGAACGTCGATCGCGTTTTTCTCGCGGGCGTCCACATGAAATCACTGTGGGAGGCGCTTCCGTCGACTCGGCGGGGCGGCTACGCGGAAGTTACTGAAACGTTAACGGCGCTGCTGGCGGCGGAGATCGCGCCGGGCGACGTGGTGATGGTGAAGGGGTCGAACGGCTCCAAGGCCGGGGTGATCGCCCAGGCCCTGGCGGCGCTGGATCTCGAGGGGCGGGGCTGATGCTGTATTTTCTGTATGAGTGGCTGGCGCGCTCGCAAGAGCACTTTCCAGCGCTGAATCTGCTGAAATACCTGACCTTCAGGACCGGCATGTCGATGCTGACGGCCTATGTGGTCGCCGTCGCCATGGGCTCGCGCTTCATCCGCTGGATGAAGAGCAAGCAGGGCAAGGGCCAGCCGATCCGCACCGACGGCATCGCCCGCCACATCACCGAAAAGGCCGGCACGCCCACCATGGGCGGCTTCATGATCCTGGCCGGCCTGTTCGTCGGCGCCCTGCTGTGGGCTGATCTGAGCAACATCCATGTCTGGGTGGTGCTGCTGATTACCGGCAGCTACGGCGTGCTGGGCTTCATGGACGACTACGCCAAGGTGACCAAGCAGACCACGGCCGGCCTCTCCAGCGGCCAGAAGCTGGTGGCCCAGTTCGTGGTGGCCATCGGCGCCACCGTGCTGCTGATCCTGTTCGCGCCCAAGTCGCCGATGACCCCGGGCATGGAGACCAGCCTGGTCTTCCCGATCTTCAAGACCCTGGTGATCAATCTGGGCTGGTTCTACGTGATGTTCGCCGCGGTCACGATCGCCGGCTTCTCCAACGCCGTGAACCTGACCGACGGCCTGGACGGCCTGGCCATCGTGCCGGTGATGATCGCCGCCTCGACCTTCGGCCTGATCACCTATCTGGTCGGCAACTACAAGTTCGCCGAATATCTGAACCTGCACTTCGCGCCGGGGGTCGGCGAGCTGGCCGTGCTGTGCGGCGCGATCATCGGCGGCGGCATGGGCTTCCTCTGGTACAACGCGCCGCCCGCCAAGATTTTCATGGGCGACACCGGCTCGCTGGCCCTGGGCGGGGCCCTGGGCGCGATCGCCGTCTGCGCCAAGCACGAGCTGGTGCTGGGCATTGTCGGCGGACTGTTCGTGGTCGAGGCGCTCAGCGTCATCATCCAGGTCGGCTATTTCAAGAAGACCGGCAAGCGGGTGTTCCTGATGGCCCCGATCCACCACCATTTCGAGAAGCTGGGCTGGGCTGAATCCACCGTCGTGATCCGTTTCTGGATCGTGGCGATGATGCTGTCCTTCGTCGGCCTCGCCACCCTGAAGCTGAGATAGGGAGCGCCAGGCCATGATCCCCGTCCGAGGTTTCGAGGGCAAGACCGTCGCGGTGTTCGGCCTGGGCCGCACCGGCCTGACGGCCGCGCGCGCCCTCGTGGCGGGCGGCGCCCATGTGGCGCTGTGGGACGAGAAGCTGGCCGGCCGCGACGCCGCCGAGGCCGAGGGCTTCAAGGTCGTCGACCTGCGCGCCGCCGACTGGAGCCAGTTCGCCGCCCTGATGCTGTCGCCCGGCGTGCCCCTGACCCATCCGCAGCCGCACTGGACGGTGAAGATGGCCCAGGAGGCCGGGGTCGAGATCCTGGGCGACATCGAGCTGTTCGCCCGCACGGTCAACGCCGCCCCGCCGCACAAGCGGCCCAAGATCATCGCCATCACCGGCACCAACGGCAAGTCGACCACCACGGCCCTGATCGGCCATGTCTGCGCCGCGGCCGGGCGCGACACCCGGGTGGGCGGCAATATCGGGACCGGCGTGCTGGGCCTGGACGACATGCACGGCGGCGCCGTCTATGTGCTGGAACTGTCGTCCTACCAGCTGGACCTGACCAGCAGCCTGAAGGCCGACGCCACGGTCTTGCTCAACATCTCGCCCGACCATCTGGACCGTCACGGCGGCATGGACGGCTATATCGCCGCCAAGCGCCGGATCTTCCTCAACCAGGGCAAGGGCGACACCGCCATCATCGGGGTGGACGATCCCTGGTGCCAGCAGATCTGCACCGAGATCACCGCCGCCAACCGCCGCACCATCTGGCCGATCAGCGCCGGCAAGGCCATGGGCCGGGGCGTCTATGCCCTGCAGGGCGTGCTGTACGACGCCACCGGCGACCGGGTCACCGAAATGGCCGACCTGCTGCGCGCCCGCAGCCTGCCGGGCCGCCACAACTGGCAGAACGCCTGCGCCGCCTATGCCGCCGCCACCGCCATCGGTATCCCGTCGCACGACGTGGTCGAGGGCCTGCTGACCTTCCCGGGCCTGGCCCACCGGATGGAGACCGTGGGCAAGATCGGCCGCGTGCGTTTCGTCAATGACAGCAAGGCCACCAACGCCGACGCCGCGCGTCAGGCGATGAGCAGCTATCCCAAATTCTACTGGATCGCCGGCGGCGTCGCCAAGGCCGGCGGCATCGGCGGCCTGTCCGACCTGTTCCCGCGCGTGGCCAAGGCCTATCTGATCGGCGAGGCCGCCGACGACTTCGCCGTCAGCCTGGAGGGCAAGGCCCCGGTGCGGATGTGCGGGAGTATCGAGGTGGCCACGGCCGCGGCGTTCTCGGACGCGATGGATTCTGGCGAGGACGCCATCGTGCTGCTCTCGCCCGCCTGCGCGTCGTTCGACCAGTTCAGCGACTTTGAAGCGCGGGGCGAGGCGTTCAGGGCGGCGGTCGAGGGGCTGGGGAAGATCGGGGCGAAGGCGGTTCGGGCTTAGGGGGCTGTGTGAGCCTGTGCTGCATCCCACTCGTTCCGGATCTTAGGCAAGGGTGAGAAGAACTTCTGCGGCTATGCCCCGGGTACACGCCTTCTCAAGGTCGGGAATGGGGGCCGGGCCTTGAGCTGTGCTGACGTGGTAGGGCAAGCCGATTCCGGTCGAAATAGCGTGATGGTCGGTCGAGATCTCCGCGTCGATGTGAGCGCCTGTCTTGCCTGCTACCATCCAAACCAAATCGCTCCGGCTAAATTCCAGCTGGTCGATTATGCATACCTTGGCTTCCCACCAAGGCTTAAAGGCTATGCGCCGGCGAGGGCTTTGAATCAAAGCAGCCGCGATTGGAACGACGCCTTTGTCGTCCAATTGAAACATCGCCAACCCAGGCATTATGGCCGTTCCACCGGGCCTTCTTGCAAAGTCTGGTGTGCTATCGAAAAATGGTTTCGATTTGAGGCCTAATTGCCCCAGCAGGGATTTCGAACTCTTGCTGTCGTGGAGCATTAACCGAAGGACGGTAGCGATCTCAGTGACGGCGTAGCCGTCCCCTGCATCGAACGCATCGCAACTCCTTGCCAGGCGTCGCTTTGCGCCTTCGAGATGTGCTTCGAGATCGGCTTTAGATAGAGTGTACCTCGTCACGATTAAGTCCCGTCCCTGAAAGCCAAGAGCTAAGTGACAGCCAGCGCAGGCGTCTAGGCCAGAACTTTCGTCTTGCTCACGAAGTGTTCGGCTTCCCTTCGTCCGCCGCTAACCCGCCAACGCGGGTGCAGCCCGACCTAAAACCCTTGGTGGAATTGGAGCTCTGGCTGACGGCCTCGTCAAGGACGACGCTCTCGCGTCGCCGCGAGGCGGCCGCCAGAGGCGGTCCTTGACGAGGCCGTCAGCCAGAGCAAGCTCGCCTCCAAGGGGTTCAGGGCGCGGCCTGGCCGCTTCGGCCTTTCGCTTCGCGCCCACCTTTCAACCGTCATTCCCGCCCTTGTGGCGGGAACCCCTGGTTCAGCTGGCGCGTGAGACGCCAGCGAAGGGCGCGCGCCCTTCGCCCCTTCCGCACCTGCGGTGGACAGAGGGGTTCCCGCCACAAGGGCGGGAATGACGGGCGAGTGGGGATTGATGGCGCTCAATCCCCATCCTTTCAGAAATTGATATGAACAAAATCAACGCTCTGCAAAAAAGTTGAGCGCGCCAATCCTCGGCGCTGAAACCGCCCGTATTCTCATTGCTGTCCCCGCCGCGGGGGAGGCGCCTGGATCCGGCCCAATGCGGCGGTGGGGATCAAGCTGAGCGGGACCGCGCGGTCACGCGGCGAGGCGCGAAGGTGGCCTGTTCGTTGGATTGATCCGGGGCCACCGGAAACCTCGATCGCGAGACAGCGCGGGTCGAAGAGGGCGAGGGATCGTAAACCCGCCCATCGCGGATCGTCGGGGCCGAGGACGGAGAACCGTTCGGCTTGATCCGCGCCCGTCCGGGGGTTCTTGGCCGCCAGAGCTGAAAAGCGCTC
>JAHINZ010000009.1 GCA_018895795.1 Alphaproteobacteria bacterium | reverse complement strand
TCGAGGCACGTGGCTTTTCGAGATTTCTGACGCGGTCGGTTCAGGTGCTTCCGTGTGTCGGGCCTGTTGATGCGGCTGTTCACACGCCGCTGGCCTGTATGGAGATCGCGGATCGGGTCCAGACCGCTAAGGCGCGCTCGAGGCGCTCGGACTCTTCACTGGTTTTCCCGACCCCGTCTTCTGACCGTTGCGCCATACCTCTCGTCTGACCTTTGCCTCTCCGACGCCTCAGACCCTGGCGGTTAGACCGCCATGGCCGGAGCTCTGTAGGTTCCTCCATGCGCCGTCAGCGCCCAGACGATCCTCGCCATCCTGTTGGCCAACGCCACGGTGACCAGCATCCGCGGCTTTCGGGCCAGCAAGCTCGTCAGCCATGGGTTGGCAGGAGCGGACTCGCGGCCCGCCGCCCTCGCTGCGGAGCTGGCGCCTAGGATGAGCAGTCGTCGCAGACTGCGCTCACCCATCTTGCTGGTTCGCCCCAGTCGCTCCTTGCCGCCGCTCGAGTGCTGCCGTGGCGTGAGGCCCACCCAGGCGGCGAAGTCACGCCCACGTTTGAAGGTGTGGGCCGCCGGCGCCAGCGCCACCAGCGCGGTGGCGACGACGGGTCCAACGCCAGGGATGGTCATCAGCCGCCTGGCGACCGGATCGCGCTTGGCCCGCGCGGCAATCTCGCTATCCAACTGCGCGATCTGGCCCTTTAGGGCTCGCAGGCTTTGGGCGATGATGGCCAACACCGGCCGCGCCTCGGCGGGCAGATCGCTGCCCGGGTCGTCGACCACATCGATCAGCCTGGCAGTGTGCGCCGCACCTTGCCGGACCACGAAGCCAAACTCCGCCAGATGGCCCCGCAGCACATTGATCAGCTGGGTGCGTTGCCTGATCAGCAGGTCGCGGGTGCGGAACACCACGGCCGAGCCCTGGGCCTCCGCGCTCTTGGGCGTGACAAACCGCATCGTGGGCCGCTGCGCTGCTTCGCAAATAGCTTCGGCATCGGCCATGTCGTTCTTCTGCCGTTTCACGAACGGCTTCACATAGGCTGGCGGGATGAGACGGATCTCGTGGCCCAGGGCGCCGATCTCACGCGCCCAATAGTGGGCGCTGGCGCAAGCCTCCATCGCCACCAGGCAGCGTGGCTGGCTGGCGAAGAACGCCAGCAGTTGTTCTCGTCGCAGCTTCTTGCGGAAGACCACGCCGCCGGCTCGATCCGCGCCATGCGCCTGAAAGACCGACTTGGCCAAGTCGAGCCCGATTGTGATAACTTCTTCCACGGACGCCTCCTTTGCAGTGGCGTTCTAAACACCTCCACTTTGGCACATCGACGCCGTCGGGGGGCGTCCACCCCATCGCCAGGGATCTGGTCGGAAAGTCTAGGCTTCACATCGCCCGAAAACGGTGACGGAACGCGTCACTGACCCGAAGCGGCTGGGCGACGCCCTTGAGCCAGACGCTTAGCCGCCCGTCCTCGTCAGGCTTGATCTGGCGGATCGCGGCGACACGGACGATGGCGTTACGGTGCACGCGCCAGAAGACCTCTGGATCCAACTGGGCGGTCAAGTCTTTCAGCGGTGTGCGAATGTGGGCCGACTCCGAGGCGGTGGCGACGCGGGTGTACTTGTCCTCCGACTGGAAGAAGAGGACGTCGTCGATGGCGATCATCTTCACGACCTCGCCGACGCTGGCGGTGATCCAGCTGATCGTCCGCTTGGGTGCAAGTTGGCCGGCTAGGGCCTCGGCCAAGGCGGCCATGTTGATCCTGGGCGCCGTACGGCGGGCTCGCAAGCGCGCCACGGTCTCGGCCAGGCGATCGGCGCGGATGGGCTTGAGAAGGTAGTCGATGGCGCCGGCCTCGAAGGCCTTTATGGCGAACTCGTCATAGGCGGTGACAAAGACGACCTGCGCTGTCTCCGGCGCCTGTCGCGCCACCTCCAGGCCGCTGAGGCCCGGCATGCGGATGTCGAGGAAGGCGACGTTCGGAGGCCGCGCAGACCAGGCCTCCAGCGCATCGAGGCCATCCTCGCACTCGGCGATGACGGTCAGCTCGGGCCAGAGCTCGGCCAGCATGGCGCGCAGCTCCTGGCGCTGCGGAGCCTCGTCCTCGGCGATGAGGGCGGTGAAGGTCATGCGATCGGCACGCGGATGCTAGCGTTGACGCCGCCAGCGGGGCGGGAGGTCACCTCCAGGCTCGCGCGGTCACCGAACAGGTTCTGTAACTGGGCGCGGACGTTGGCCAAGCCAAGGCCCGGCGTGATCCCTTGTGTCAGGCCGGCCCCGTCGTCCTCGATCGCGACGGTCAGCTCATCGCCCTCGACCCGCGCCAGGATGGCGATCTCGCCGGGGCCGGGCTTGGGCTCGACGCCGTGGGTGACGGCGTTCTCGACCAGGGTCAGCAGGATCAGCGGCGGGAAGGGCAGGGCGCGGACGCCTGCTTCGACCTCGACCCGTACCGACAGCCGTCCGGCCATCCGGACGCGCATCAAGTCGAGATAGCCCAGGCACAGGTCGATCTGGCGGTCCAAGGTGGCGTCCTGGATTCGGTCCTCCCTCAGGCGTGGCAGGGCGACGCGCAAGTAGCTGGCCAGAGCGTCGATGGTCTGGGCCGCGCGGGCCGGTTCGCCGATGATCAGCGAGCGCACCGACGCCAAGGTGTTGAATAGAAAGTGCGGCTCGACCTGGGCCTGCAGCACGGCCAGCCGCATGTCGGCGGCGTTGCGCTCGGCGCGAAGGGTCTCCAGCTGCCGCTGAGTCGCGTACTGGGCCAGACGCCGCCGCTCGCCCAGATAGTAGATTGTCGCCAGGCCGCCGCCGGCGAAGATCCAGACGAAGACCGATGTATCGATGCTGGCGCGCAGGATCTGCGAAAAGGCCTTGGCGAAGGCGCCGACCTTCATCGATCGGCCGGAATAGCGAGCCATGATGTGGTCGTGATAGTGCGACGCCCACGAGAGCGCGACCAAGCCGATCCATAGGCCAAGGCCGATCGCGGCAATGACCAGCACGCGCTCCAGGATCAGCGGCGGGCGCAGATGGCGGACCAGGGTCGCGAGCGCCGGCCCTAGGGTGACGGTCGCCAAGCCCGCCAGGCAGGCGCGCCAGGCCAAGGGCGGCCAGTCACTCCACGCGCCCATGGTTGAGGCGTGATAGGCCGCGAAGGCCGAGCCGGCCGCCAGGGCCAGCGGCCAGAACACGGTCCCCCGGCGTAGCAGCCACGGCCAGGTGAAGGTGCGGAAGCTCTGATAGAGCGTCCAGCCGCCCATGTCGGAAAGCACCCCGCGCGGCAAGCGGGTGCGGAGATCGTCGTCGAGCGTCGCCATGCCGCCAAGCTAGCAGAGCCCGTGTTCGCGCGCACGGCGGCTCATCCCGTCCAAAACCGTTTCGTCGGACCAGGGACGCTTTCGTCGCGCCAAAGGTCACGCTGCTCGCTGCAACCCTATCCATGGCCCAACCGGAGAGGGAGAGAGACCATGCAACAGCGGGTTCTAGCGATGGCGGTGGCGGCCGTGCTGATGACGGGCGGGGCTCAGGCCGCGACGCGAGAAGCGGTGACGGTCTCGGCCGACTGGCTGAAGAGCCACCTTAAGGATCCCGACCTGCTGCTGTTGCACGTCGGCGACGAGGACGAGTACAAGGCCGGTCATATCCCCGGGGCGCGCTTCGTCCGTCAGACCGATCTCGCCGTCGACGCCGGCGACCTTAGCCTGCAACTGCCGTCGGCCGAGGATCTTCGCGAGCGCCTGCGGGTCCTTGGTGTCACCGACCACTCGCGAGTGGTGGTCTATTTCGGCAGCGACTGGGTCTCGTCGGCGACGCGGGTGCTGTTCACGCTGCAGAGCGCTGGGCTGGGCGCGCGCGCCGGCCTGCTGGATGGCGGAATCAAGACGTGGCGACGCGCGGGCGGGGCGGTGACGACCAAGGTGGTCTCGGCAGCCAAGCCCGGCTCGCTCGCGCCGCTTCACCTTCGCCCGACCGTGGTCGACGCCGACTATGTCCGAGCCAATGCCGGCAAGCCCGGCTATGCCCTTATCGACGCTCGGGCGCAGGTCTTCTACGACGGGCTGATGCCCTCAGGCGCGCACAATAGCATGGGGCGCGGCCACATCCCGGGCGCGCTCAGCCTGCCGTTCACCAGCATCACCAACGACGACCTGACCTTGAAGCGGCCCGAGGCGCTGCTGGCGTTGTTCCAGAAGGCGGGGGTCAAGCCCGGCGACACGGCCATCGTCTATTGCCACATCGGCCAGCAGGGCACAGCCGTACTGCTGGCCGCCCGCGCGGCCGGGGTCGAGGCGGTGCTCTATGACGGCTCGTTCGAGGACTGGACGCTACGCAACCTGCCGGTCGAGCGATGATGCCGCGTCCCTATGTTGATCCCTACCTGTCGGGTGTGAGCCT
This sequence comes from Alphaproteobacteria bacterium, assembly GCA_018895795.1. Taxonomy (GTDB): domain Bacteria; phylum Pseudomonadota; class Alphaproteobacteria; order Caulobacterales; family Caulobacteraceae; genus Caulobacter. The sequence continues at coordinate 5,642 of JAHINZ010000009.1, read as the reverse complement.
GGGCCTTGTCCTGCTGGGCTGCTTCGCACTGAGCGGGCAGGGCTTGGGCGCGTCCGGCGCTTTCGCCAACCTCGCGAGCCACGCGGCCGGAGCCTTCACCAAGAATGCCTGGATCGACGGGTATCTGAGCCGCGGCTGGGCGTCGTGGACGGTCGTTGAGGTCTGTGGATTGATCGTCGGCGCGGGCCTTTCGGCCTGGCTGGCTGGACGCTTGTCCGTCGCCCGGCCGCCGGCGCCGCGCGGACGGCTCCTGGCCGCGACGGCTGGCGGCGTCCTGATGGGGGTCGGCGCGGCCCTGGCGCGAGGCTGCACCAGCGGCCTGGCGCTCAGCGGCGGCGCGCTGCTCAGCGTCGGAGCCTGGGTGTTCATGCTTGCCTTGTTCGCCGCCGGCTTTCTGGCCGCGCCGCTGTTGCGGAGGCTGTGGGCATGAATGAGCTTCTCGTTACGGCCGCCATCGGCATCGCGTTTGGCTGGACCCTGGAGCGCGCCGGCCTCGGCGATCCGCCCAAGCTGTCCGGGCAGTTCTATCTGCGCGACTTCACCGTACTGAAGGTGATGATGAGCGCCCTCGTGACCGCCATGCTCGGGGCGTTCTGGCTGGGCCGGCTGGGTCTGGTCGATACCGGCCGGTTCTACGTGCCCGAGACGTTCCTGCTGCCGCAATTGGTCGGCGGCCTGGTCTTTGGCCTCGGCTTCGTGTTGAGCGGCCTGTGCCCCGGCACGTCCTGCGTGGCCTTGGCCAGCGGACGCGGCGAGGGGGGCGCTACGGTGCTTGGCCTGCTGGCCGGCATGGCGACGGTGGGCCTGGCGTTCCCGAGCCTGGAAGGGTTCTACGGCGCGACGCCGATGGGGGCGATGACCCTGCCGCACCTCACGGGCCTCTCGTACGGCGCCGTGGTCGCGGTCGTCACCGTGTCTTGCATCGGCCTGTTGGCCGCGATCGGGCAATGGGAGGCGCGGCGATGAGCGCCACCCGACGCATGGGTCTCGGCGCGTTGGCCCTTGGTCTGCTGGCGCCGTTCGTGGGTGAGCCGCGCCGCGCCGTGTCGGGGGCGTTGGACTTTGACGCCATCGCCCGCGCCATCGACGACGGCGCCGACCATGTCAGCGCCCGACAACTGGCTAGTTGGATCCGCGCGCGCAAGCCCGGCCTGCGGGTCCTTGATGTTCGCGACGCCAAGGCCTTCGCCGAGGACGCTATCCCCACGGCCGAGAACCTGACGATCGACCGGCTGGTGGGCGCGGTCTTCAAGCCAGGTGAGACCGTGGTGCTCTATTCCCAGGAGGGGGCGCACGCAGGTCAGGCCTGGGTGCTGCTGAAGGCATTGGGCGTCGCCGATGCGGTCTTCGTCCCCGGCGGTCTCGCCGACTGGTGGGAGGAAGTCATGAGCCCGGTGCTGCCAGCCGACATGCCCGTCGCCGAACGCGAGACCGCCGCCGATCTGAGCCGCTATTTTGGTGGTTTTCCGCAGGTGGGCTTGGTCGTATCCGGTGGCGCGCCCGCGCCCGCGCCCACACCCTATCGGAGGCGCGGATGCTAGACCGCCAATCGACCGCGGAGCCCACGTTCGACTTCGAAGCCTTCCGGGCCGAAGAATTCGGACGACTGGACGCGGCCGGGATCGCCTATCTCGACTACACCGCCGGCGCGCTCTATGGCGCGTCCCAAGCGCGGGCTCACGCCGCACGGCTGACGGCAGGGGTGTTTGGAAATCCGCATTCGGAGCATCTGGCCTCGCGCAACAGCGCCGAGGTGGTGGAGGCCGCCCGCGCCGCGACCCTGGCCTTCTTCGACGCCGACCCGGCGGTCTATGAGGTGTGCTTCACGGCCAACGCCACGGCGGCGATCAAGCTAGTCGCCGAAAGCTATCCGTTCACGCGCGACCGAGGACTAGTGCTGACAGCCGACAACCACAACTCGGTCAACGGGATACGGGAATATGCCCGCCGAGCTTCCGCGCCCATCGCGGTGCTGCCGTTGGACGCCGAACTACGTCTCGACCGAGGCGGCGAGCACCTGCGGGCGGCGGTGGCTCGGCGCGGCGCGGGCCTACTGGCGTTGCCGCAACAATCAAACTTTTCCGGTGTGCGGCACGATCTCGTTCTGGTCGATATCGCCCAGCGGCTGGGCTGCGATGTGCTGATCGACGCGGCCTCGGCCGGGGCCTGCGGCGGCCTGAGCCTGCGCCGCTATCCGGCCGAGTTCGTGGCCTGCTCTTTCTACAAGCTGTTTGGCCTGCCCACTGGCGTTGGGGCGCTGATCGGCCGGAAGTCGGCCTTGGCCCGGCTGCGACGGCCCTGGTTCGCGGGCGGGACGGTCGATTTCGTCTCGATCGCCAAAGATCGTCACGCGCTGCGAGCTGGTCATCAAGGCTTCGAAGACGGCACGCCGAACTATCTGGACCTGGCGGCGCTGGAGGCGGGCTTTGCGTTCCTCGAACGGATCCCGCGGGAGGCGCTGCGGGCTCGTGTCGTTGGGCTGACCCAGCGGTTTCTGGACGAAGCGGTTGAACTCCGCCACCCGAACGGCGCGCCCAAGGTGCGTCTTTACGGCCAGCGCGACATGGACGAGCGCGGCGGCACAGCGGCCTTCAACCTGTTGCGCGACGACGGACAGGTGGTGGCTTATGAGGCGGTCGAGCGCGCCGCGCGGGACCATGGCGTCGCCATTCGGGGCGGCTGCTTCTGCAACCCCGGCGCAGCGGAAACGGCGTTCGGCTTCGACAACGAGCGGCTCGCCGCCTGCGTGGACGCACTGGAGGGGCGGTTCAGTATCCCGGCCCTAAGGGAGGGCCTGGATGGGGCGGCTGTCGGCGCGTTGCGGCTCTCGGTCGGCGCGCCGACGATTGATGCCGACCTGGACCGGGCGCTTTCGCTCTTGGAGACTTTCGCTGGAACCTAGACTAGTTCCGGCGAGCTCTATGTCTCTATCCTGCGGCGGCGCTAACGGCCGCTTGTCGCGCGTTAGTGGTGTTGCCCAGAGCATACACGGTCAGGCTTTGGGGCATACCAAAGGTCTGGAGCCGCCAATACGCCGCTGCGCGCCGGATACGGCTTAAACACTCGGCGCCACCCTTCTCGTCATAGCGCTCACGGTTTCGCCTACAGGCTGGAAATAGCCGCGCGGAGTTTGTCGGCTACCGTCCGAGCCGCGTCCTTCAGACCTGCATTGTCGATCGCCTGCATGGAGGCGACGGGATCAATGGCGGAGACCTCTGTGCGGCCATCATCGCCCTCTTGCACCACGACATTGCAGGGCAGCATGGCGCCCACATTGGCCTCCAGTTTCAGCGCTTCATACGCCAAACCCGGGTTACAAGCGCCCAGGATCACGTAGCGACGGAAGTCGACGTCGATCTTGGCCTTCAGGGTCTTCTGGATATCGATCTCCGTGATGACGCCAAAGCCTTCCTTCGCAAGGGCCTCCCGAGTCCGAGCGACTGCGTCATCGAATGGAACGTTGAGGCTCTTGGAGAACACGTAGGTCATTGGCGCCTCCCAGGCGGCTTGAGGTCGGCTTCAGGATACTACGTTCGCACGCTGCGGCGGATGACGCCTTCCAGGACGGTTGCCGCTGCGACCGTATTCGAGATCGTCCCATATTTACGGACATTACGGTGCAGGAGTTCCAGGCGAGCATCATCCTCGTCTGTGTCGACGATCAACTCATAGTCCACGCGCTCGATGAGGGGCGGCGCGTCCTGGCGCACCGCCTTGAGCCGAACCTCTACACCACGAAGCTTGAAGTTCAGGAGCGGGGTGACCCGCTCGATACCCTTGATCATGCAGGCTGCGATTGAGGCCAGAAACAGTTCTGCGGGATTGAACGCATCCCGGCGGCCGGCGACATCCGTGTCCAGAACAAGGCTTGCCTCCTTGGCTCGCGCCAAGCTCCCGTGGCCGTCGATGCGCTCTGCGATGACGCTGTAGTTCATTCTGAGCCTTGGCGGCACGGTTGGCGCTTCGACAGGGCATCGGCGACTTACGCTTTGGTGTGCTGCCAATATGAGTAGAGGCCTCAGACGGGAGAACATTGATCTGTCTCAATCCGGCCCCAAGCTATTCGCCTGGCGAGCAGGTTCGTTTGGGTGCGGGCGCAGCCATCGGCGCCTTCGGCTGAATGTCTGGAGTCTGGAATTGGGCCAAGGGCCGCTTGTGGCGCGAAGCCGCACCGAGTTTAGGCGAGACGATCCGGCTGGGCCTCAGTTTCGGTTTGGAGCAGCCAGCGCGGCAGTTTGATATCCATCCCTCCCTCCTTCGCAAATCTCGCCCGAAGTTGCCGAGGCGGCATGTCAGAATCGGACGCACCGATTTGCGATGACGGGCGCCCCGTAGTCTTCTTGCGACCGCTTCGCGTTATTGACGGTCTTAAGTTGGAAATGGGTACGCGTTAGGTTGCACCGACAAGAAATTGGCGGCCCGGAAGGGACTCGAACCCCTGACCTTCGCTTTAGGAAAGCGCTGCTCTATCCTGCTGAGCTACCGGGCCGCGCGCCGCGCGGGCAGGGGTCAATAGCGCAGGAAGGCGGGCTTGCGAACCCCGTCCGAACGGGGGACGGAATGGGACTGCTGGGACGCCTTAAATCACTGTACGTGCAGGTGCTGATCGCCATCGCGCTGGGCATAGTGGTCGGAGCGCTGTGGCCGACCGTGGGGGTGGGGCTCAAGCCCCTGGGCGACGCGTTCATCAAGCTGATCAAGCTGGTCATCGCGCCGGTGATCTTCTGCACCGTGGCCGGCGGCATCGCCCGGATGGGCGACATCAAGGCGTTCGGTCGGGTGGGGGTCAAGGCCCTGGTCTATTTCGAGGTGGTCTCGAGCCTGGCCCTGGTGATCGGCCTGGTCGTGGGGCGCACCGTGCAGCCGGGCCGGGGCTTCAACATCGATCCCGCCACCCTGGATCCCAAGATCGCCGCCGGCTATCTGGCCAAGGCCCAGCACGGCGAGGGGCTGACCGCCTCTCTGCTGCACCTGATCCCCGACACCTTTTTCGGGGCCTTTTCCGAGGGTAATCTGCTGCAGGTGCTGGTGATCGCGGTGCTGACCGGCTTTGCCTGCACGCGGATGGGCCCGTTCGGCGACAAGGTGGCCGACGGGCTGGAAGACCTGGCCAAGCTGTTTTTCGGCATCATCCATGTGGTGGTGCGGCTGGCGCCGTTGGGCGCCGTCGGGGCCATGGGCTTCACCATCGGCAAGTACGGGATCGAATCCCTGGTGCAACTGGGGGCGCTGGTGGCGACCTTCTACCTGACCGCCCTGATCTTCGTGCTGGCGGTGCTGGGGTCGATCGCCGCCGCCTGCGGCTTCTCGATCCTGAAGTTCCTGGCCTATATCCGCGAGGAGCTGCTGATCGTGCTGGGCACCAGTTCCTCCGAATCCGTGCTGCCCCAGATGATGGAAAAGCTGGAACGGCTGGGGGCCCGCAAGTCGGTGGTCGGGCTGGTGATCCCCACGGGCTACAGCTTCAATCTGGACGGCACCAATATCTACATGACACTGGCCGCGCTCTTCATTGCACAAGCAACCGGGGTCGAGCTCACGCTGGGCCAGGAACTGCTTTTGTTAGGTGTAGCGATGCTCTCGTCCAAAGGTGCAGCGGGTGTGACGGGCGCGGGCTTCATCACGCTGGCCGCAACGCTGTC
>JAHINZ010000137.1 GCA_018895795.1 Alphaproteobacteria bacterium | reverse complement strand
CGCCAGTACGCAGGCCGCGATCAAAAGGATCCGATGACGGGACATGTGCATTTTACCTTTGGCTCTCGCCAGACGCGTAAATCTGGACAATCCTGCGACATGGCTGACGTTTCGTTCGCGAGAGCGCCCAACGACCAGCGTTCGAAGGGGCTCGATAAGCCGGGTCAGGATCCGGCGCAAGATGATGACTGGTCCTGGGCCGCGCCCGGACTGCGTCGCGGACGTCTGCGAGTGCGATCCTTGCTCACCCAGCGCTGGCTGGCGGTCGCCGGTCAGACCCTGGCCCTGCTGGTTGTCGGCTTGGTGCTCAAGCTTCAGGTGCCCTGGGCGCTGTGCTTTTCGCTGATCGCCCTGTCGGCCTGGCTGAACGTCCTGCTGGGCCTGGCGTCCACGGGGCAGAGGCTGGCCCGCGAGGGCGAGGCCACGGCCCAGATCGCCTTCGACATCCTGCAACTGGCGGGCCTGCTGTATCTGACGGGCGGAGCGCTCAATCCTTTCGCCGTCCTGCTGATCGCGCCGGTCACCCTGGCGGCCGCCACCCTGCCCGCCCGTTTCGCCCTGGGCCTGGGCCTGTTGGCCGTCGCCGCCTCGGCCCTGCTGGCCTTTGTCCACATGCCCTTGCCCACCCATCCCGGCGCGCCGCTAGCGGCGGCCCCCGAACCGGCGGTCCTGGCCGCGATCGTCGTGGCCCGGATCCTGGGCATCATCATCACCGGCGCCTATGCCTGGCAGGCGGCCAGTGAATCCGCGCGCATGGAGCTGGCCCTCAACGTCACCGAGACCGTCCTGGCCCGCGAGCAAAGGCTGTCGGCCCTGGGGGCCCTGGCCGCCGCCGCCGCCCACGAGCTGGGCACGCCCCTGGCCACCATCGCGGTGGTGGCGCGGGAAATGGCCCGCAACGCGCCCGACGACCAGACGCGGGAAGACGCCGAACTGATGATCGGCCAGGCGGTGCGCTGTCGCGAAATCCTGCAGCGCCTGACCGAAATGCCCGAGGCCAAGGACGCGGTGCACGAGCGCATGAGCCTGGTGCAACTGGTCCAGGACGTCATCGAGCCGCATCTGGTGCACGGCGTGCGGGTGGAGGCCGTGGTCAACGGCCCCTCCGGCGAGACGGCCCCCGACATCTGGCGCCGGCCCGAGATCATCCACGCCATGACCTCGATCGTCGAGAACGCCGTCGATTTCGCCCGCGCCGAGGTGCTGGTCATCGCGCGGTTCGACCCGCGCTCGGTGGTGATCGAGGTGCGCGACGACGGTCCCGGCTTTACCGCCGAGGTGCTGGCCAAGCTGGGCGAGCCCTACGTCACCACGCGGCCGGGCGCCGAAGGCTCGCGCACCGGTCACATCGGCATGGGTCTGGGCTTCTTCATCGCCAAGACCCTGCTCGAGCGCACCGGCGCCACGGTCGATTTCCGCAACGGCCGACGGGGCGGGGCGGTGGTCTCGGCCCGCTGGCCGCGATCGGCGCTTGAAGCCCCTGGCTATACGGGGGTTTGATGCGAAACTTCGAAGGGCGACACATGATCAAGACAGACACTCGGTTGAGTGTCAGCGCGGGGAGGCGCTGAATTCATGGCGGATATAAGTGAGCTGGTCGCGGTTCTGCCCGACAAGACTCTTCTGCTGCTCGACGACGACGCGCCCCTGCGGACGCGGCTCGGGCGAGCCTTGGAACAACGGGGGTTCGAGGTGACCCTCGCCGCCTCGGTGGCCGAGGCCCTGGCGCTGCTGCGGGCCCACGCGCCGGCCCATGCCGTGCTCGACATGCGGCTTGAGGACGGGACAGGCCTGAAGGTGGTCGAGGCCGTGCGCGACGCCCGGCCCGACGCCAAGATCATCATGCTCACCGGCTATGGCAATATCGCCACCGCCGTGGCGGCCGTGAAGGCCGGGGTGGTGGACTATCTGTCCAAGCCGGCCGACGCCGACGACGTGGCCCGCGCCCTGTTGGCCGCCAAGGACGCCGCCCCGACCCCGCCGGAAAACCCGATGAGCGCCGATCGCGTGCGTTGGGAGCATATCCAGCGGGTCTATGAGATGTGCGGCCACAACGTCTCGGAGACCGCCCGCCGGCTCAACATGCACCGGCGCACCCTGCAGAGGATCCTGGCCAAGCGCGCGCCGCGTTGACTGCATCCCCTCTCCCCTTGTGGGAGAGGGTGGTCCGCATAGCGGACCGGGTGAGCAACTGTCTTGAAGCTATGCGGTAGCGGCGCGCCAGGATGCGTTATCGCGGAGCATGGCGTTGAGGATGGTGATGAGCTTTCGCATCAGGGCCACCAGGACGACCTTTGGCGGCTTTCCAGTCTTGGCCAGACGGTCCTTCATGGCCGCCAGGGCCGGGTTGAAGCGGGCGCCGACCAGGGCGGCCATGTAGAGAACATTGCGAACGATGGGGCGGCCGCCGCGTATGGCGCGTCGTCCTCGTCGGGCTCCGCTGTCGTGGTCATAAGGCGCGACGCCGACCAGGGCGGCCACTTGCCGGGCGTCCAGATCGCCCAGTTCCGGCAGTCGGGCCAGCAGCGTCCAAGCCAGGACCGGGCCTACGCCGGGCACGGAGCGCAACAGGGCGTCCTTGCGCGCCATGTCGGCGTCCTCGGCGATCAGCTGGGTCAGGCGTTTCTCGATCAGAACAAGGTCCAGGCGGGTTCGTTGACGTCGCCGCTGAGCCAGGCGCGTCAGCACCGGGTCGCGGACCAGCCGGGCGGCGTTGTCCAGCCGCGCCTGCTCCTCGACCAGGCGACGTCGGGCGTCGACCAGCTCGGCCAGTCGCGCGGCCGCCGGATCAATCCGCGCAGAACGGCTGGGCATCAGCGCCACGAAGCGCGCGATCAGCGCCGCGTCGATCCGGTCGTTCTTGGCCAGAACCCCGCAAGCCTGGGCGAAGCGTCGAACCTTGCACGGGTTGAGCAATCTCGCATCCAGCCCGGCCGCGACCAGCGCCTCCAGGGCAGGCTTCTCATAGCCTCCGGTCGCCTCCAGCCCGATCAGGCTGGCCCTCGCCGCTCGCAGCCGTCTGACCAGGTCCTTCAGCCCCGCAGCGTCATTGGACACCGAGAAGGCCTCGCCCTCCAGGACCGCCACGTCCAGGCGATCCTTGGAGACATCGACTCCCACAAACACTCGATCCTGTGGCATCCTCTATCCCTTCCTTGCCAGTGCGAGGTCCCAAAGGCCTCGTGCAACTGTTCGGGTTTGGAAGATCACGACCGGCCCCTACTCACCCACGGCCTTCAACGCCAAGGGGTTCACGGGCTCAAGGTCGCGGCGGGCGGCTGCTGCTAACAGCCGCCCGCATCGCCACAATAACCTCAAATCCAAGACACAAGGGGTTTGCGAAGCCCTTCCGGACAAGGCAGGGCTTTTCGGTGCGAGGGCGGTTGACGGTGTAACCCCTCACCCTCCCACGCAAGCGTGGGCCCCTCCCTCTCCCTTTGGAAGAGGGTTGGGAGAATGGGGATCGGGCGCAGGTTATCCCCGTTCTTTTCACAGCAAACACCAGCCCGTTCAACAGCTTGTAAAAAAGTTGATCGCGCCAATCCTCAGCGCTGAAACCGCCCGCATACTGATCTCACCCAGAAGCAAGGGAAGGGACGTCCGGCCGGCGACCCGATGGGCTTCTGGGGGTGGTCGAGCGGGTTGAGAGGGTGGGGGACGTAAACCTGCCTATCGGGGATTGGCCAAGGTCCCCGCCCGTCCGAAGGCTCGCTCCGGATCCTCCGGAATCGGCGTGGCTTGCAGCCCCAGGGCTGGGTCCGTCGCGAGGAGGCAAGATCCGGGTGGGGCATAGGGTTGAACCAGACCCGCGCGCCCCGGCCAGAGGGATAACGATCACGCGGAGCGTTCGTCTTCGTCGAAACGGTACTTAAAACACAATCCTCCGGGCGAGGCCCGGACGCTCCGCGCCCCTTCCCATCCCTTCAGCGGGTTTCCGAGTGAAGCGGAGAAGCCGTGCGTCCTTCGAGGCCCGCCGCGCGGGCGCTTCAGGATGAGGAATTCAGAAAACGGTCCTCATCCTGAGGTGCGAGCCGGCGGCGGGCCTCGAAGGACGCGCGGCCCTCTAGAACCCCGCGAAGAACCGCGGATCGACGCCGAAAATGCCGTGGGTGAGGGCGTAGATCCCGTACCACAGCGCCAGATTGGCCAGGGTCATGACCAGCACCGACAGGCCCAGCGGCCAGGGGTTGGCGCGGCGCTTGCGGCGGGCGTCGAACGGGGCGGTCTGGGGGGCCGTGGCCATGATAAATCTCCGATTAACCTTGATCAGCTTCGGCGTCGGGCCGCCCGTGGACCAGTGCGACATTCGCCGCGCGCCGCGATGTCGCACCCCACGCTTCCCGTCGCCGGCGATCCGGGCCAGGGTGGGGCGCGCCCGCCGGAGACCGCATGACTGACGCCCCGATCGCCATCGCCGTTCAGAACCTGGGCAAGGCCTATGACGGCCAGTCGGTGCTGAGCGAGGCCAGCCTGTCGATCCCGCGGGGCCAGTTCGTGGCCCTGGTCGGCGGCTCGGGGGCGGGCAAGACCACCCTGCTCAAGACCCTCAACGCCCTGATCACGCCCACCACCGGCCGGGCGCTGATCGACGGCCGCGATGTCGCCGACCAGCCGGGCCCGGCCCTGCGGCGGGGCATCGGCTATGTGTTCCAGGAGGTGGGCCTGTTCCCGCACCTGACCGTGGCCCAGAATATCGGCGTGACGCCCAGGCTGCTGGACTGGCCGGCCGAGCGGATCGCCGCGCGGGTTGATGCGCTGCTGGACCTGGTCGACCTGCCGCGCGATGTGGCCACGCGTCTGCCGGCCGCGTTGTCGGGCGGTCAGCGCCAGAGGGTGGGCGTCGCCCGGGCCCTGGCGGCCGAGCCGTCGATCCTGCTGATGGACGAGCCGTTCGGGGCGCTGGACCCGGTCACCCGCGTCGCCCTGGCCGACGATGTGCGCCGGCTGCACGAGACCCTGAACCTGACCACGGTGATGGTCACCCATGATGTCGGCGAGGCCCTGCTGCTGGCCGACCGCGTGGTGGTGATGGCCGGGGGACGGATCATCGCCGACGCAGCGCCGGCGACCCTTTTGACCGAGACCCACGCCGATCCGCGCGTCGCCGCCCTGATCGACGCCCCGCGCCGCCAGGCCAAACGGTTGGCCGCCCTGGCCGGGAGCCGCGCCCATGGATGAGCCCCTGCATCAAGCCCTGAGCCTGCTGCCCCAGAGGCTGGGCTGGCATGTCGCCCTGTCGGCCTCCGCCCTGGGCCTGGGCCTGCTGATCGCCCTGCCGCTGGGCGTGCTGGCGGCCCGCAACCCGCGCCTGCGCTGGGTGTCGCTGTCCCTGGCCGGCCTGGTCCAGACCATTCCAAGCCTGGCCTTGCTGGCCCTGTTCTTCCCGCTGTTGCTGCTGTTGTCGGGGTTGAGCGTCCGCCTGACCGGCCACGGCTTTTCGGCCCTGGGCTTCCTGCCGTCGCTGCTGGCCCTGACCCTGTATTCGATGCTGCCGATCCTGCGCAACACGGCGGCGGGCCTGGGCGGGGTCGACCCGGCCGTGGTCGAGGCGGCGCGCGGCGTGGGCATGACCGACACCCAGCGCCTGTGGCGCGTCGAGCTGCCCCTGGCCCTGCCGGTCATCATGGCCGGGGTGCGGACGGCGGCGGTGTGGACCATCGGCGCGGCCACCCTGTCGACCCCGGTCGGCCAGACCTCGCTGGGCGACTACATCTTCTCGGGCCTGCAGACCGAGGACTGGGTGGCGGTGCTGGTCGGCTGCGCGGCCTCGGCCGTGCTGGCCCTGGTCGTCGACCAGCTGCTGGGCCTGATCGAGCGCGGGGTCGGCCAGCGCGATCGCCGGCTCTGGATCGCCGGTCTGGCGGGTCTGGCGATCGGCCTCGTCGCGGCCCTGGCCCCGTTGGCGAGCACGGCCTTGGACCGGGGTCCGCCGGCCTATGTGATCGGGGCCAAGAACTTCTCCGAGCAATATATCCTGGCCGAGCTTATGGCCGATAAGCTGGAGGCCCGGGGCGCTCGGGTCGAGCGCAAGATCAATCTGGGCTCGGCCGTGGCCTATCGCGCCCTGGCGGCCGGCGAGATCGACGCCTATGTCGACTATTCCGGCACGCTGTGGGCCAATGTCCTGAACCGCAGGGACAATCCCGGCCGCCAGGCGGTGCTGGACCAGCTGCGGTCAGGCCTCAAGCAGCGCGACGGCGTGGTGCTGCTGGCCCCGCTGGGCTTCGAGAACGCCTATGCCCTGGCCATGCGTCGCGACAAGGCCCAGGCCCTGGGTATCGTCACCCTGGCCGACCTCGCCGCCAAGGGCGGCGGCCTGACCATGGGCGGCGACCTGGAGTTCTTCTCGCGCCCGGAATGGAAAAGCGTCGAGACCGCCTATGGCCTGAGCTTCAAGGCCCGGCGCCAGTTCCAGCCCACCTTCATGTACCGCGCCCTGGCCTCGGGCGAGGCCGACGTGATCTCGGCCTTCTCCAGCGATGGACGGATCGCCGCCGACGACCTGATCCTGCTGGCCGATCCCAAGGGGGCCCTGCCGCCCTATGACGCGGTGATCCTGATCGCGCCGCAGCGGGCGGGGGACAAGCGCCTGACCTCGGCCCTGGCGCCGCTGGCCGGGAGCATCGATGTCAGGACCATGCAGGCGGCCAACTATGCGGTCGATCGCGATACCGACAAGCTCGGCGCCGCCCAGGCGGCCAAGTTGCTGGAGGGGAAATAGAACGTCTCAAAACGGAAGTTCAGGACAGACCCGGCAGATCGCTGGTCGCCGCGATCACCGCGCCCGAGCGGACCAGGTGATTGGCCGCCTCCATATCGGGGTGGAAATGCCGGTCGTCGGAGAGGTAGGGCACCTGCTTGCGGACCAGGGCGCGCACGGCCTCCAGCACGGGGCTGGACTTCAGCGGCGCGTGGAAGTCGCAGCCCTGCACCGCCGCCAGCAGTTCGATGCCGATGATCGCCGTGGCGCTGTCGACCATGGCCAGCAGGCGCCGGGCCCCGTGGGCGGCCATCGAGACATGGTCCTCCTGGTTGGCCGAGGTGGGGATCGAGTCGACGCTGGCCGGATAGGCCTTCTGCTTGTTCTCCGAGACCAGGGCGGCGGCGGTGACCTGCGGGATCATGAAGCCGGAATTCAGGCCCGGCTTGGGGGTCAGGAAGGCCGGCAGGCCCGACAGGGCCGGGTCGACCAGCATGGCGATGCGGCGCTCGGCGATCGAGCCGATCTCGCAGACGGCCAGGGCGATGATGTCGGCGGCGAAGGCCACCGGCTCGGCGTGGAAATTGCCGCCCGACAGGGCCTCGTCGGTGTCGACAAAGATCAGCGGATTGTCGGAAACGCCATTGGCCTCATTGGCCAGGGTGGTCGCCGCCTGGCGCAGGATGTCGAGGGCCGCGCCCATCACCTGCGGCTGACAGCGCAGGCAGTAGGGATCCTGCACCCGCTCGTCCTGCTTCAGGTGCGAGGCCCGGATCGCCGAGCCGGCCATCAGCTCGCGCAGGGCGGCGGCGGTCTCCATCTGGCCGACATGGCGACGCAGCCGGTGGATGCGGGGATCGAACGGCGTGTCCGAACCCTTGGCGGCCTCGGTCGACAGGGCTCCGGTGACCAGGGCGGACTGGAACAGCAGCTCGGCCCCGAACAGGCCGGCCAGGGCGTTGGCGGTCGAGAACTGGGTGCCGTTCAGCAGGGCCAGGCCTTCCTTGGGCCCCAGCACCAGCGGCGCCAGGCCCGCCTCGGCCAGGGCCTTGGCGGCGGGAAGCCGGACGCCGTCGACGAAGATCTCGCCCACCCCGATCATGGCGGCGGCCATGTGGGCCAGCGGGGCCAGGTCGCCGGAGGCGCCGACCGAGCCCTGACACGGCACCACCGGCGTCAGGCCCTGGACCAGCAGGGCCTCGATCAGCTTGACGGTCTCGACCCGCACCCCCGAAGCCCCCTGGGCCAGGCTGGCCAGTTTCAGGGCCATCATCAGGCGGATCACCGGAACCGGAGAGGGCTCGCCCGTGCCGGCGGCGTGGGACAGCACGATATTGCGCTGCAGGGTCTCCAGATCCCCGTCGCTGATCCGGACGCTGGCCAGTTTTCCAAAGCCGGTATTGATGCCGTAGACCGGCTCGCCCTTGGCCAGGATGCGCTCCACCGCCTGGGCGCTCTCCGCGATGACCGGCCAGGCGCTGTCGGGAAGCCGCGCGGCGCCGCCGCGATAGATCGACTTCCATTCGAGCAGGAAGACCTCGCTGGGATGCAGCACAACCATGGTCAGAGACCTTCCAAACCGAGCCTGGACCGCGTGTGTCCCGCGCCGAAACCTATGCCGGCTCCGCCGGCCCTTGGGCTGACCGGAGGGACGCTCAACGCTGTCTGGAAATCCATCCTGGTGGTTGGAGGCGGGATCGAACCGCCGACCTGTGGGTTATGAATCCACCGCTCTAACCATCTGAGCTACCCAACCGGACCAGGAAGGGCCGGCTTATAGGCGAGAAGGCCGGGACATATCAAGCGACGATGGACGCGGTCTTCGCGCCGAGGGCCAAGACCAGATCCGCCGGCGCCAGACGCATCTGCAGGCCGCGCTGGCCGCCATTGACGAAGACATAGGGCTGCGCCAAGGCCGCTTCCTCGATCGCCGTGGGCAGGCGCTTCTTCTGGCCGAACGGGCTGACGCCGCCGACCTTGTAGCCGGTGATGCGCTCGGCGTCGGGGACCGGCATCATCGCCGCCGACTTGCCGCCCAGGGCGGCGGCCAGCTTTTTCATGCTGACCTCCTGGTCGGACGGCAGCACCACGCAGGCCGGTTTGCCGTCCAGCAGCACGACCAGGGTTTTCAGGACGCGGGCGGGATCCTCGCCCAGGGCCTGCGCCGCCTGTAGCCCGACCCGTTCCGAGCCCGGATCATAGTCATAGGTTCGCAGGTCGAAGGCGACCCCGGCCTTGGCCAGGGCGATTGTGGCGGGCGTGCTTCTGGACATGACCGGGGTGATATCCCAAGTGTCACGGCGTGGGGAGCCCGACATAGGCCGGTTCGCCAACCCACAGGAGACTTGACCGCTATGCGGGCCATCGATCGGCGTCAGATGCTTACAGCCGCGACAGCCCTGGGCCTGAGCACGGTGCTTCCGGCCTGGGCGCGGGCCAGTGAAGGTCGCCGGGCGCCGGAAACCCTGAGCGGCGACGAGATCGCCCTGACCATCGGCCATGCGCCGGTCACCCTCGACGGCAAGACCAGCCACGCCATCGCCGTCAACGGAACCGTACCTGGGCCGACGCTCCGCCTGAAGGAGGGCCAGACGGTCCGACTGTCGGCGACCAACACCCTGGACGAGGATACCTCGATCCACTGGCATGGCCTGCTGGTGCCGTTCCAGTTCGACGGCGTGCCGGGCGTCAGCTTTCCGGGGATCAAGCCGGGCGAGACCTTTGTCTATGAGTTCAAGGTCCGCCAGTCGGGAACCTACTGGTATCACAGCCATTCGGGCATGCAGGAGCAGATGGGCGTCTATGGCCCCATCGTCATCGATCCGGCGACGCCCGATCCGGTGGCCCCCAATCCTGGCGCCTATGACCGCGAGCACGTGGTGGTGCTGTCGGACCACAGCGTCCTGCATCCCCATCAGATCATGGGCAAGCTGAAGGCCCAGGCCGGCTATTTCAACAATCAGAAAGAAACCGTCGCGGGCCTGCTGGCCGGGCGCGACCAGTCGCTGAAGGATCGCCTGGAGTGGGCCAAGATGCGGATGGACCCCACCGACATCCTCGACGTCACCGGCGCGGCCTATACCTATCTGATCAACGGCCAGGGCCCGGGCGACAACTGGACGGGCCTGTTTACGCCGGGCGAGCGGGTGCGGCTGCGCTTCGTCAACGCCGCCGGCATGACCATCTTCAATGTCCGCTTTCCGGGCCTGCCGATGACCGTGGTCTCGGCCGACGGCCAGAACGTCCGGCCGGTCAGCGTCGACGAATTCCAGATCGCCCCGGCCGAGACCTATGACGTCATCGTCCAGCCGGATCAGGATCGGGCCTTCACCCTGGTCGCCGAAGCCGCCGACCGCTCGGGGATGGGCCGCGCCACGCTGGCGCCGCGTTTGGGCCTGAGCGCGCCGGTTCCGCCGCTGCGCGCCCGGCCGGTGGCGACCATGAAGGACATGGGCATGGACATGGGCGGCATGGACATGTCGGGCATGAGCATGGACATGCGCGATCCCGCCAATGCGCCGCCGACGGTCAAGCTGGGTCCCGGCGTTCAGACGATCACGCCGATGCCGGTCAATCGCCTGGGCGAGCCGCCGCAGGGCCTGGAGGACGTCGGCCACAAGGTGCTGCTCTATACCGACCTGGTCGCGCTGGAGGCCAATCCCGATCCGCGCCCGCCCGGCCGAACCATCGAGATCCATCTGACCGGCAATATGGAGCGCTTCATGTGGGCGTTCGACGGCGAGGCCTTTGGCCCGCTGAAGAAGCCGATCGCCCTGCAACGCGATGAGCGGGTGCGGGTGCTGCTGGTTAATGACTCGATGATGGCCCACCCGATCCATCTGCACGGCCACTTCTTCGAGGTGGTCAACGGCCATGACGGCCACAACCCGCGCAAGCACACCGTCAATGTCGCGCCGGGCGGCAAGGTGGCCTTCGACCTGACCGCCGACGCGCCGGGCGACTGGGCCTTCCACTGCCACATGCTGATGCACATGCATGCGGGGATGTTCAATGTCGTCACCGTGCGGCCGCTCGACGGAGCGTCGGCATGAGCGCGGCCCTGCTGATGGCCCTGGCCCTGCTGCAGCACGAACACCACCAGATGCCGCCGCCGCCCGCGACGCCGGAGCAGGTCGCACCCGCCGATCCGCACGCCGGGCATGACATGTCGAAGATGGCCGCCGACCCCGCTCCGGACCACGACATGGCGGCGATGGCGCCGCCGGTTGCCACCGATCACGCGGCCGAGCGCTTCTATGATCCGGCCCGCATGGCCGCCGCCCGGGCGATCCTGCGGGGCGAGCACGGCGGCGGCGGTTACAGCAAGGTGCTGATCGACCAGGCCGAGTGGCATGCGGGTCGGGGGCCCGACGCGGCGAGCTTCGAGGGCGAGGCCTGGATCGGCAACGATGCGTCCAAATGGGTGGTCAAGGCGCGGGGCGAGCATGTCGACGGCGCGGGCTGGGACAGCGCCGAGCTTCAAGGCCTGTATGCGCGCCCGATCGGTCCCTATTTCGACCTGCAGGCCGGCCTGCGCGCCGATGTCGAGCCCAAGGGCCGCGCCTACGCCGCCCTGGGCGTCGAGGGCGTCGCGCCCTACTGGATCGAGACCAAAGCCACCGCCTTCCTGTCGGATCGCGGCGACCTTTCGGCCCGCATCGAGGCGTCGCACGACCTGCGCCTGACCGGCCGGCTGATCCTGCAGACCAAGGTCGAGACCAATCTGGCCGAGGCCGGAAGCGACGCGGAACTGGGCCTGCGCCTGCGCTATGAGATCCGCCGCGAGTTCGCGCCCTATGTCGGGGTGCTGCGCCACCGGACGTTCGGCGACAGCGCCGACCTGGCCCGGGCGGCCGGGGAGCGGACCGGAGAGACCCGTCTGGTGCTCGGGGTTCGGGCCTGGTTCTGATTTTCCGACCTGCTTGCCCCAACGGCACGCCTTTACCTGCGCGGAAGGGCGCCCCAACATCTGTTTGACCTGAACGGAAGCGGCGGATCACGCGCCGCGCGTCGGGCAAAGGGAGAGCCGGGCCTCATGTCAGACATCGACTTCGACCAGATGCACACCCTCGGCGACGTCGCCCGCTATCACGGCAAGGCCCGGCCCGAGTCCGGGGCCCTGAGTTTCGAAGGCCGCGACACCACCTTCGCCGGCTTTGATCGCAAGACCAATCAGGTCGCCAACGCCCTGATCGCCGCGGGTCTGAAGACCGGCGACCGCGTCGCCTATGTCGGCAAGAACAGCGACCTCTATTTCGAGCTGCTGTTCGGGGCGGCCAAGGCCGGGGTGGTCACCGCCCCGATCGGCTGGCGGCTGGCCCCGCCGGAGATGGCCTATATCGTCACCGACAGCGACGCCAAGATGGTCTTTGTCGGCCCCGAGCTGATCGACCATATCGAGACCGTCGCCGCCGAGCTCAGCTGGCGGCCGCGGGTGATCGCCATGGAGCCGGCCGATGGTCCGGGAGGCGCGGGCGAGCATCAGACCTTCGAGGCCTGGCGCGACGCCCAACCCGACACGGATCCGCAGAAGCCGATCGCCACCTCGGACATCGCCATCCAGCTCTACACCTCCGGCACCACCGGCCGGCCCAAGGGCGCGATGCTGACCCACGACAACCTGCTGGCGCCGCGTCGCCGGGCCGCCCAGGAGCCGATGGCCTGGAACCAGTGGGGGCCGGACGATGTCAGCCTGGTGGCCATGCCGGTGGCCCATATCGGCGGCAGCGGCTGGGGTCTGGTGGGCTTGCTGAACGGCGCCAAGGGCGTGGTGGCGCGCGAGTTCGATCCGTTCAAGGTGCTGGACTATATCGAGCATGACCGCATCTCGAAGATGTTCATGGTGCCGGCCGCCCTGCAGATCGTGGTGCGCCAGCCCCGAGCCCGAGAGGTCGACTATTCACGCCTGACTCACATCCTGTATGGCGCCGCGCCCATTCCGCTGGACCTGCTGCGCGAGTGCATCGAGATCTTCGGCTGCGGCTTTTGCCAGCAGTACGGCATGACCGAGACCACCGGCACCATCGTCTATCTGCCGCCCGAGGACCACGACCCGGCCGGCAACGCCCGCATGCGCTCGGCGGGCCTGCCCTTGCCGGGGGTGGAGCTGAAGGTGATGGACGAGGCCGGAAACACCCTGCCGACCAACACCGTGGGCGAGATCGCCACGCGCGGGCTGTCGAACATGGCCGGTTACTGGAAGCTGGACGAAGCCACGGCCAAGACCATCGACGCCGACGGCTGGCTGCGCACCGGCGACGCCGGCTATCTGGACGAGGACGGCTACCTGTTCATCCACGATCGGGTGAAGGACATGATCATCTCGGGCGGCGAGAACATTTATCCCGCTGAGGTCGAGAGCGCCATCTACGGCCATCCGACCGTGGCCGAGGTGGCGGTGATCGGCGTGCCGGACGACAAGTGGGGCGAGGCGGTCAAGGCGGTGGTGGCGCTCAAGCCCGGCGCGGTGGCGGATCCCGACGCCATCATCGCCTTCGCCCGCACGCGGATCGCGGCGTTCAAGGCCCCCAAGAGCGTGGATTTCATCGATGTCCTGCCCCGCAACGCCTCGGGCAAGATCCTGCGGCGCGAGCTGCGGGCCCCCTACTGGGAAGGGCGCGAGCGGCAGGTGAATTAGGCGGCTGACTCAGCAGGCCCCCTCCTGACCGCGTCGCGGTCGTCTTCCCCCTCCGGGGGAGGAGCGCGAAGCGCGGAGGGGGTAAGTCGCCCGCCTATTCGATAAACGCCGCGACCAGATCCCGGCGTCCGACCAGGAACGCATCGGCCACCAGGGCCAGCGGCCGGATGTCGGCCTCCGACTTGCCGGCCCGGATCAGGTCGCCAAACCGCGTATAGAGCCCCGGATATTCCGCATCGGCCGCCTGGACCACCGGCGCGCCGTCGATCTCGATCCGGGCCCCGCCGCTGGACAGCCGAAGCCTGCCGTCCTTGGCCGTCACCGTGATGTCCCAGGTCTGGGGGCCGGTCTGCAGGAAGTCGAAATCGGCGGTGATCATCGTGCCGGCGATGTCGGTCATGGCCATGTGGGCGGCGACCGGCGCCTGGACGTTTTCGGGCACCTGCAGCCGGGCGTCGGTGACGAAAACCTCGCGCGGCATGATCTCGGTCAGGATCGACAGGGCGTTGATGCCGGGGTCGAAGACGCCCAGCCCGCCGGCCTCCCAGATCCAGGTCTGGCCGGGGTGCCAGCGACGGACGTCCTCGCGCCACTGGATGTCGACGGACGTGATCTGGTGCGCGGCGATCCAGGCCTTGGCGGCCGGCACCCCGGCGGCGAAGCGCGAGTGCCAGCTGGCGAACAGGGTGACGCCCTGCTCGGCGGCCAGGGCCGACAGGTCGCCGACCTCGCCGACCGTCGCGCCGGGGGGCTTTTCCAGGAAGACGTGCTTGCCGGCGCGCAGGGCGGTCAGGGCCGTTTCGCGGCGCACCTGCGGCGGGGTGCACAGGGCGATGGCGTCGAGGTCCGGGCCGTCGGCCAGCAAGGCTTCCAGGGAGTCGAAGGCGGGCACGCCGACGTCGGCGTGGCTGCGGCTGGCCACCGCGACCAGCTCCAGGCCCGGGTCCGCGGCAATGGCGGGGACATGCTGGTCGCGGGCGATCTTGCCCACGCCGACGATCCCGATCCTGATGATGCTCACGCTGCCTTTTCCCCCGTCGAACTTGGCTCACCTATTATCGTACAAATAGCCGAGGTAAAGCAATTCCGGGCGGTCGGCACGGACCGTCGAGGAATGCGCTTGGCCCTGAAGCCGGGGCTATGCGAAATCCTCATCCTGATTGTTCCTCCAGGCGAGTTGAAATCGTGATCCTAGCCGCTCTCGCCGCCGCCGCGATCAGTCTAGCGCCGCCGCCGCCCGCGCCCCATCCCCGGATCGTCATCGCCAGCGATTCCACCGCCGCGCCCTATGGTCCTGAACGCTATCCGCAGATGGGTTGGGGCATGGTGCTCAAGTGTTCGCTGGCTCCGAATGTCGAGGTTCTGAATCTCGCTCGGGGCGGACGCTCGACCCGAACCTATCTTGAAGAAGGCCTGTGGTCGGTGCTGCTGGCCAAGCTAGGGCCCGGCGACACCGTGCTGATCCAGTTTGGCCACAATGACGCCGACACGGTGAAGATCGAACGCTTCACCGATCCGAACGGCGACTTCGCCGTCAATCTGCGCCGCTTCGTGGGCGATGTGCGCACTGCCGGCGCGACGCCGGTGCTGGTCACGCCCCTGGCCCGTTGGAATTTCGTGGAAGGTCAGGTCCGGGACACCCACGGCTCCTATGCGGCGACCATCCGACGGGTCGCCGCCGAGACGGGCGCGCCCCTGATCGACCTGGACGCAGACAGCATGGCGGCCCTGCAGGCGCGCGGTCCGCTGGCCTCGCGCGGCCTGTATCTATTCTACACCCCGCAGGATCACGTCGCGCGCTATCCCGACGGGATCAGCGACAGCACCCATCCCAACGAGCGCGGCGCGCGCCTGGCCGCCGCCTTGGTGGCGACCCGACTGAAGGTCTTGGGCCTGCCGATCTCATGGCGCGTGCGTCCGGCCTCGGTCGCCGGCCAGGCCCGGCTCGGCGCGCCGGACTGTCCTTGAGCCGAAGGCGCGGCCCCGTTTTCCGAGGCCGCGCCCGCTGACTATTTGGCGATCGGCGACGCGGGCAGGGCCTGGGCCTGCAGGGTCACGGTCGCGGTCGCCGCCGTCGAGCGCGACGAGGCGCCCAGGGTCACCTCATAGTCGCCGGCCGCGATCGACCAGCCGTGCGCCTTGCCGTCCCAGACCGACAACAGTCGGGGATCGACGGTCAGGCTGACGGTCGTGCTTGCGCCGGGCGCCAGGGCAACCTTGTGGAAGCCGCCCAGACGCTTGGGCGCTTCCCAGCCGCCGGCCTTGGGAGAGACGTACACCTGCGGCACGTCCTTGCCGGGACGGTCGCCGACATTCTTGATCGCGAAGCTGACCGTCACGACGCCGTCCTGGGTCTGGGCCTTGAGGTCCGAATAGGCGAACCGGGTGTAGGACAGGCCATAGCCGAACGGGAACAGCGGCTCGATCTTCTTGAGGTCGAACCACTTGTAGCCGACGGCCGCGCCCTCGATCGCATAGTCGACGTCGAACTTGACGTCCGGGGTCTTGGGGTCGCCGTCCAGCTTGGGACGCGGCAGTTGGGCCTCGCTCCTGGGGAAGGTGACCGGGAGGCGGCCCGAGGCGTCGACTTCGCCGGTCAAGACCCGGGCGATGGCTTCCCCGCCGCGGGTGCCCGGATACCAGGCCGCCAGCACCGCGCCGACCTTGTCCAGCCAGGGCATGGTCACCGGGCCGCCCGTCTCCAGCACGACGACGGTCTTGGCGTTGGCCGCGGCGATCGCGGCGATCGTCGCGTCCTGATCGCGCGGCAAGGACAGGGACGGGGCGTCTTCCGACTCCGTGGTCCATTGGTCGGCGAAGACGATGGCCAGATCGCTGGACGCGGCCAGCTTGGCCGCCGCCGCCGCGTCGGTTCCGTCCAGATAGGTGGTCTTGGCGTTCGGGAAGCGCGCCTGCAGCGCCTTCAGGGGCGAGGACGGGTAGTAGATCACCGGACCGGGCCAGGTGGCGGGCAGCAGGCCCTGCACGGCCCGGCCGCCGACCGGATAGACCTGGGACGAGCCGCCGCCCGACAGTACGCCGACGTCGGCATGGGCGCCGATCACCGCGATGGTCTTGGCGGTCTTGGCCAGAGGCAGCAGGCCGCCGGCGTTCTTCAGCAGAACCATCGCCTCCTCGGCGTCGGCCTGGGTGACCGCGCCGTTGGCGGCATAGTCGATGGGGGCGATCTTGACCGGGTGATCAACGACTCCGCTGGCGAACAGGGCGCGGGTGATGCGCCGGACCATGTCGTCGAGGCGGGCGGTGCTGACGGCGCCGCTGGCCAGGTCGGCCTTCAGCACGTCGCCCAGAAAATCCTGCTTGTCGAAGGCCTGGCCGGCCGACTCCTGATCGAGCCCGGCATTGACCGCCCTGGAGCCGGAATGCACCGCCCCCCAGTCCGACATCACATAACCCTTATAGCCCCAGTCCTTCTTGAGGACCGTGTTCAGCAGCCAGTCGTTCTCGCAGGCATAGACGCTGTTGACGCGGTTGTAGGCGCACATGACCGAGTGCGGGTCGGACGTCTCGATGGCGATCTGGAAGGCCAGCAGGTCGGATGTGCGGGCCTCGGCGTCACCGATATTGGAGCTGACCACGAAGCGGCCGGTCTCTTGGTTGTTCAAGGCGTAGTGCTTGACGGTCGAGATGATGTGGTTGGACTGGATGCCCTTGATCTGGGCCCCGACCATCGCGCCGGCCAGCAGGGGATCTTCGCCGCCATATTCGAAGTTGCGGCCGTTGCGCGGTTCGCGGGTCAGGTTGACGCCGCCGGCCAGCATGACGTTGAAGCCGGAATTTCGCGCCTCGGAGCCGATCATCGCGCCGCCCTTGAAGGCCAGCTCGGGGTTCCAGGTGGCGGTGGTGGCCAGGCCCGAGGGCAGTGCGGTGCGCTCGCGCATTTCCTTGGCGCTGCCCTGGGTGGCGACGCCGACGCCGGCGTCCGTCTGCCACTGGGCGGGAATGCCCAGCCGCGGAACGCCCTTCACATAACCGGCCGAACCCGGCAGGGAGCCGTCTATCCGCGTGTATTTGGGCTTCATGTCCGCGCCGAAATAGCCGAACACCAGGGTGAGCTTCTCGTCCTGGGTCATGGCCTTGAGCACGAGGTCGGCGCGGGTGTCGGGATCGAGCCCGGCGTTCAGCCAGGGCTGGTCCGCTGGGGCGGCGGTCGCGGGCGCCAGGGTCTGAGCCAGAGCCTGGGCGTTCAGCGCGGTCGCCGACGCGCCGATCATCAGCGCCAGGGCCAAGCCCTGGAATGTCTGCCGGTTCATGTTTCCTCCCAATACTCTTTGTCTGAACCCGCCGACCGTGCGGACACGGGCGCGGGGGCTGCGCGTTTGATGGATCAGGTCTTGCGGCGCGGCTGAGCGTTGCTCCGGACCGGGCCGGTCGATTCTCGGACGATCAGACTGTGCTGCGCCAGGAAGGACGCGGCGCCCTTGCCGGCCGCGTCATTGGCGTTCCAGGCGCTGAAGGTCTGCAACGCCCGCAACGCCATCTGTTCGAAAGGCTGGCGAATGGTGGTCAGGGTCGGCCAGATCACGCCGGCGATCGGGGCGTCATCGAAACCGACCACGGAAATATCATCGGGGATCCGCAGACCCCGGCGCTGGGCCTCCATGCAGGTCGCGGCGGCCATGTCGTCGTTGGCGGCGAAGATCGCGGTCGGCGGATCGTCGATATCGAGCAGGACCTTGGCCGCCTCGATGCCGGTCTTGAAGGTGAATTCACCGTCCGCGAACAGTTCCGGCGCGGGCCGCGGCAGGCCGCGCGCGGCATAGGCTTCGAGAAAGCCGTTACGGCGATGGGTGCTGGCCGCATGGTCCGGATGGCCGGAAATGTGGCCGATGCGGGTATGGCCCAGCGAGAACAGGTGTTCGACCACCTCGCGCGCGGCGGCGCGATCATCCATCGCGATAGCCGGAAAATAGGGATCCGGGCTGGTCGGCGAGATCAGCACGCAGCGCACCTCCATCTCGCGCATCAGCGCCTTGAGGGGGCCGAAATCGCATTCCGGGGGCAGCAGAATCATTTCGCGAACGCCGCCGTCGGCGACAAAGGCGCGGATGCGATCCTGCCATCCGGGAACAGGGCCATCGAACAGGTCGACGGTCAGATGGCGACCGGTCTCGACACAGGCCAGCAGCAGGGCGTGGTGGACCTTGGTGTGATAGCCGCCGCTGGGATCGCCCATCAGGACGCCGACCGAGGAGGATGTGTGAGACCTCAGGCTGCGGGCCACGGCGCTGGGTTGGTAGCCGAGGTCCTGCATGGCCGCGCGCACACGGTCGCGAGTCTTGGCGCTGACGCTCTCGTGATCATTGAGCACGCGAGAGACCGTCTTGGCCGAGACCTCGGCTCGCGCGGCCACATCGTGGATCGTCGCCATTACGTTTCTACACCCAGTTTTCGCGTTCTCTGTCTCGCGACTCCACCACGGCAAGGGTGGCGACGGCAAGGCGACGCGTCATTCAAGCCATAGCTTACGCTGTCTACTGTGTCATTAGGCGGGACAATTTTAGGTCATATCAGGTCATTTATGGAGACATTTTTGGGTCATAGAGCTTGGCCATTCCGACCCAAATCCTACCCAGAATTTCGAAACGCGAGCCGATCGACCGAGCCGCGAGGGGCGGCTTCAACGAGATGGGAGCGTTACCATTTTGACCTGTAGATCGCCGAAATCAACCGCATTAGTAGTGATTTATCCGAAATATTGGCCGAAATTGTCCGGTTTTTGACGTGCGGTGAGGGATTTTCGGCGCGGTCTGAGGTTTCCACTAGGGCCGATCACGCGTGAAGGAGCGCTGCGAAACAGAAATGACAACGTTGACATTCCTGTTGACTTGGTCGGGACATTTGATGATGTTGACCTCAACCGATAACGGCGTTGGGCCGAAATCGAGTGCCCGAGCGGCGGGGGTCGCCGTCAAGAACGGACATCGCGGACAAGCGGCTCGCCGGGCTTGGAGACGCTCAATCGGTTCTGGAGCGCGTCGCATAGATGACGTGTCCGGAAACGGGGCGAACGATCCATAAAAACGAGTAGTTGGGGAGCTAGGAATTTGACTAATCAACATCGGAAAGCCGTGCTTACGCGCGGCTTGGCGTTGGCCTTGCTGGCCGGCGCCTCGCAGGTGGCTCTGACCACCGGCGCGCTCGCACAAGACAACACCGCGGTGGAAGAGATCGTCGTCACCGGCGTTCGCGGATCCCAGATGAAGTCGGTCGATATCAAGCGCAAGCAAGCCTCGATCGTGGACGCCATCTCGGCCGAAGACATCGGCAAGCTGCCAGACGTCACCATCGCCGACTCGCTGCAGCGCATCCCCGGCATCCAGATCAAGCGCGACGCCGGCGAAGGGTCGACGGTCAACATCCGCGGTCTGGCGCAGGTCATCACCCTGTTGAACGGCGAGCAGTATCTCAGCGCCGGCAACATGGGTTCGGCGCAGCCGAACCTGCTGGACGTACCCTCGCAGCTGATGAACCAGGTGCTGGTCTATAAGTCGACCGATCCCAAGAACGCGCTTTCGGGCATAAGCGGCACGATAGACCTGCGCACTCGCCGCCCGTTCCAGATGGCGGAGGGCCTGCAGATCGCCGGTGGCCTCGAAGGCCAGACCGGTGAGCGCACCAAGCAAAACGATTATGTCGGCAACGCATTGGTCAGTTGGCGCAACGACCGCGTCGGCATCATGGCCTCGGTGGCCGGCAGCGACTCGAACCTGGGCAACAACTCCTCGGGCGTCGTCGGCCTGTCGGGCAACAACGACTGGGGTGGTTCGGCGCCCAACAACTTCATTTCGCCGCACGGCTTTGAAAGCTTCAACCGCGTCGTCGAGCGCAAGCGTTTCGGCGCCAATCTCGCCTTCGAGGCGGATCTGGGTGAAGGCTTCACGCTGATCGCCGAGGGCTTCTACGCCAAGCTCGACGAATACAACCGCGCCGCGGGCATCAACATCTCCAACCGTTGGGACGGCGGCGCCTTCGGCGTCTGGACCACGCCCACGGCGTTTGAATCCACCGGCCAGAAAAGCAGTGGCAACGGTCGCCCCTGGCTGGCGGTCGACGAGTACGACATCAACGCCTGGTGGGTGAACACCTTCTCGGTCAACCGCACCACCAAGTCGACGACCAAGAACTACAACCTCGAACTCAAGTACGACAACGGCGGGCCCTTCACGAGTGAAGTGCGGGCGATCCGCGCCAACGGCAACCGTCTGAGCATGAACGGCCAGGCCCAGGGCGATCTGAGCAATTGGCAATATGCGGACGGACGCTTCAATCTGTTCCGTGACCCCGCCGACCGCACGCGCGGACCGTTCTATCCGTCGTCGATCTGCTCGCAGTATCCCGCTTCGCAGCGGAGCAACGCCGTCGTCGGCAGCGCCGGCGGCTGTTACCTGAACCCGAACCCGAAAGGCTACGGCGCCAACCCGCAGTTGCACTACAATATCAGCGGCGACAAGGCGATCTGGAGCGGCTTCGACCGTCCGCTCGCCGGCGGTCTGGGCGCGGGCAAGACGCTCAGGGACTATATGGCCAACAAGGACAGCTACGCGATCGCGGCGTTCTCCTCGGAAGGCAATAACGAGATCGACTCGGACATGAACGTGTTCCGGGCCGAAGGGCACTACGCCTTTGACGACCACTTCCTGGGCTTCATCACCAAGGTAGACCTCGGCGTTCGCCAGAGCGATCGTACGGTCAATGTCGAGCAGTTCCACCTGTTCTCGCCGTTCTACGGCGGCACGCCGGGCGCCGTTCAGGCCAACGGCCTGCCGGTGCCGGCCGCGGGGTGCTTCGCCCAGTGGAAAGCCATCGACGTCGTCATGAACCAGGACCAGTGCCAGGCGGGCGAATTCGTGCCCAACCCGGCCGGCGGCGCGCCTGTGTTCCAGGGCTACACCGTCAATCGTCCGACCAAGATCGACGCCTATAACAACGTCATCATGGTCAACGACCTTGGCGGCATCACCCAAGGCATACCGGGCTTCTGGGTCGTCGACCCGCACGACTTCGACAACGTCGCGGCGTTCCAGAAGAAGGTGTTCGGCGCGGCGGTGCGCTATCAGATCCCCGGTCAGACCTATGACGTGACCCTGAAGGAGCAGAGCGCTTACGGCGCGCTGAACTTCGCGGCTGGCAAGCTGTCGGGTAACCTTGGCCTGCACGTCATCGAGACGCATCTGCTGGTGAAGCAGAACCTGACCGGCGCCACCCAGAACTATGGTGACACCAACCTGGATGTCGGCGACACGGTCAGCAGCCGCAAATACACCGACTGGCTGCCGTCGGTGAACGCGGTCTATGACTTCAGCGACAACCTGAAGTTCCGCTTCGCTTACAGCAAGACGATGCAGCCCCTGGATCTGGGCAACTACGGCGGCGGTCTGAGCATCGCCACCGCCGACTGCGGCACCAAGCCCGGTCGCTGCGTGACGGGCGCCAGCTCGTCGGGCAACCCGAACCTGGATCCGTGGCGCTCGTCCAACTTCGATGGCGCGGTCGAATACTATTTCGGCAAAGCCAGCATGGTCAGCGTGTCGGCCTTCAAGCTGAAGATCGACAGCTTCGTGACCAACGGCACCACGACGGGCGTCTTCAAGGATGAGGATGGCTCGCCGCGCACCGTCAATGTCACCCAGCCGATCCAGGGCGACGGGGGTTCGGTCAAGGGCGTCGAACTTGGAACCAAGCTGGCCTTCAGCGATCTGCTGACCGGCGGCGGCTTCTTCTCCAACTTCGGCGTCGACGCCAACTATACCTACTCGCCAAGCTCGGAGTCGCGGCTCGGCCTGGACGGCAAGAAGCTGCCGTTCACCGACAACTCCAAGGAACAGTACAATCTGATCGGCTGGTATCAGGACGACAAGTGGCAGGCCCGCCTGGCCTACAACTATCGGACGGACCGCCTGTCCAGCGTGACGGGAAGCTCCGGCGACAACCTGCCGATCTTCCAGAAGGCCACCGGCTATGTTGACGTCAATGTCAGCTACCAGGTGCTCGACAACGTCACGGTCTATGCCAACGGCTCCAACGTGACCGGCGAAATCGAAAACTACTACGTCAAGTTCGCCGACGGTAAGACCCAGTACGCCAACCAGAACGAGTTCGAAGCCCGATACACTCTCGGCGTTCGCGCGAAGTTCTAGCGCTTAATTCCTTCCCTGCGGGCCGCTGTGACCCTGTCACAGCGGCTTCTTTTTTTGCGGGGGGCGACTAGCATGGACCCCAAGACGGACGCGTCAGGCGTCCGCGATACGGAAGCCGCAAGAGCTTGGTGGAGTGTTCGGGAGCCAGCATGAAGGACACCGCCCAGCGTATCCGAGAGATCGTCATCGTCGGCGGCGGGACGGCCGGCTGGATGGCGGCCGCGAGCTTGAAACAGCACTTCGGCAAGGCGCCGATCAGCATCACCCTGATCGAGTCTTCGGAGATCGGCACGATCGGCGTGGGCGAAGCGACCATCCCGACCATCCGCCGCTTCTACCAGTCGCTGGGCCTGTCTGACGTCGATGTGCTGCGGGGCGCCAACGCCACCTGCAAGCTGGGCATCCGCTTCAACGACTGGCTGAGGCCTGGTTCCTCGTTCGTCCATCCGTTCGGCCTGTTCGGCCAGGACCTGAAGGGTGTGCCGTTCCACAATTACTGGCAGCGGCTGAGAGCCGAGGGCGAGACCGCCGAGATTGGCGACTATTCGCTGGGCGCGTCGCTGGCCAAGGGCGGCAAGTTCACCCTGCCGTCGCGCAATCCGCCGTCCAGCCTGTCGGTGTTCGACTGGGCCCTGCACCTGGACGCGGGCCTGTTCGCGGGGCTGATGCGCAAGGTCGCCGAGGCGGCCGGGGTCCAGCGGATCGACGCGCGCATCACCCAGGTCAATCTGCGCCCGCAGGACGGCTTCATCGCCTCGGTCGATCTCGACAACGGGTCGACGGTCGAGGGCGAGTTGTTCATCGACTGCTCGGGCTTTCGCGGCCTGCTGATCGAAGAGGCCCTGAAGACGGGCTATGAGGATTGGTCCCCCTGGCTTCTGTGCGACCGGGCCCTGGCCGTTCAGAGCGAGAGTCTCGTGGGGGCGTGGCGGGAGCCGCCGCCCTATACCGACGTCACCGCCCAGACGGCTGGGTGGCGCTGGCGCATTCCGCTGCAGACCCGTTTCGGCAACGGCTATGTCTATTCCAGCCGTCATATCGACGACGATGCGGCTCTGGTCGAGCTGACGGGGGCGGTGCCCGACCGTCTGCTGCACGCGCCGCGTCAGATCCGCTTCACCCCGGGTCGCCGCGCCAAGGCCTGGAATAAGAACTGCATCGCCCTGGGCCTGGCGGCGGGATTCCTGGAGCCGCTGGAGAGCACCAGCATCGCCCTGATCGAAACCGGCATCGAGAAGATCAAGCAGCTCTTCCCGGACCGCGGCTTCAACCCGGCGGTGATCGACGAGTTCAATGACATGTCGCGGCTGGAGATGGAGCGCGTCCGCGACTTCATCATCCTGCACTACAAGGCCAACCAGCGCGGCGACACGGCCTTCTGGCGCGACTGCCAGGCCGTCGAGATCCCCGACACCCTCAAGCACAAGATCGAGCTGTTCCGCGAGCGCGGCCATTTCATCCGCTATCGCTGGGAGATGTTCCAACCGGCCAGCTGGCTGGCGATCTATGCCGGCTTCGAGATCCTGCCCAAGACGTGGGATCCCAGCCTCGACGGCGCGGACGTCGCGGCGCTCAGCCGGGCTTTGGGTGAGATGCGGCGGTCGGTGAGGGAGGCGGTCGAGGCCGCGCCAACCCACGACGCCTTCCTGGATCAGTATGCGCGGCCCGCCCCGATGGCGGCTCAATAAAAACACCACGATGGGCCAGGGGAGGCCGGTTCAGAAATGACGGACACCAATCCAAACGCGATCCGCAAGATCGTCATCGTCGGCGGCGGTAGCGCCGGCTGGATCTGTGCGGCTATGGCCAGCCACTATTTCCACAAGACCGGCGTCGCGGTGGAGCTGATCGAGTCCGAGGAGATCGGGACGATCGGGGTGGGCGAGTCGACCATTCCGCCCTTCCTGCAGCTGATCCGCAGCCTGGGGATCGACGAGCAGGACTTCATCCAGAAGACCCAGGCCAGTTTCAAGCTGGCCATCCGCTTCGAGAACTGGCGCGAGAAGGGCGAGGCCTATTATCACCCGTTCGGTCAGATCGGCGGCCCGATCGGCCCCCACGAGTTTTACCAGTGCTGGCTGCGGGCCAAGGCCAACGGTCACGCCTCGAGCCTACAGGATTTCGCGCCGGCGACGGTGATGGCCGACCAGGGCAAGTTCGTCCCGCCGGCCCGGGCCCAGCGGACCCTGCTGAGCGGCGCGGCCTATGCGCTGCATGTCGACGCCAAGCTGGTGGCCGCCTATCTGCGCGACTTCGCCGAAACGCGGGGCGTCACCCGCATAGAGGGCATCGTCACCGACGTGGTCATACGGCCGGACGGCTTGGTCGAAAAGGTCATCCTGAAGGACGGACGGGAAGTCGCCGGCGATCTGTTCATCGACTGCTCGGGGTTTCGCTCGCTGCTGGTCGGCCAGGCCTTGGGTGAAGCGTTCGTCGACTGGTCGGACCTGCTGCTGTGCGACCGTGCGGTCGCCGCCCAGACCGAGAACCGCGGCGATCCGCACCCCTATACCCTGTCCCAGGCCCAGGACGCGGGGTGGCGCTGGCGTATCCCGCTGCAGCACCGGGCCGGCAACGGCTACGCCTACAGCCACCGTCACCTCAGCGATGACGAGGCGGTCGCGACGCTGCTGAGCCAGATCCAGGGCGACGTCCTGCTGGGTCCCACGATCATCCCGTTCAAGACCGGCCGGCGTGAACGGTTCTGGAGCAAGAACTGCGTCGCGATCGGTCTGGCGGGCGGCTTTATAGAACCGCTGGAATCCACCGCCCTGCACCTGATCTATCGCGGCATGGATTTCCTGTTGCGCTTCTTCCCGGATCGCGATTTCGCCCCCGCCTTGGCGGCGGAATATAATCGGCGCGTGACCGGCGACTATGAGGAGATCCGCGACTTCATCGTGCTGCACTACTGCGCCAGTCAGCGCGACGACACGCCGTTCTGGCGCGACGCCCGGGCGGTCACCTTGCCCGACAGTCTGAAGGCCCGCATCGAACTGTTCCGCGAAACGGCGGCGCTGCCTGACGGTATTGACGACATGTTCCGCGCGCCCAGCTGGCAGTCGGTGATGGAGGGCATGGGCGTCCGCCCCCGCCGCTACCAGCAACTGGTCGACACCGTGCCCTATGCGGTGATCGCGCAGACCCTCGATCAGTCGGCGCCGGTGCTGAAGGCGCAGGTCGCCGGCTTGCCCAGCCATGGCGCGTTCCTGGCCCAGCATTGCCCCGCAGCGCCGTTCAAGCGCAGCGCCTGATCAGGCGCGAGGCGGCGGCGGGCGATTATGACCCGCCGCCGCCTCAGCCCGCGTCAGCGCGTGGCGGCCACGGCCGGACCGTAGAGCAGGCCGTTGAACAGGAACTTGAAGGTTCCGTACGACTGGGCCCGCTGGGTGACCTCGGGGCCCATGGCGAACAGCTTGCCCTTGCCCAGGTCGATATCCAGGATCGCCGTCGACCCCTTCAACTTGTCCTGTCCCACGGCCCAACCGCTGCGCAGCGGCGTGGCGGAGTCGAACCAGGCGACGCGCGAAACGCCGGTCGCGTCCGACTTCAGGGTGAAGGTCGGGCTGCGGTCGAAGAACACGTCGACATCGGTCGGCAGGCCATAGGCTAGCGGTTGGCGAGGATCGACCTTGGCGCTGAGCAGCGAACCGGGGATGAACAGCGCCGAGGTGGGCAGAGCTTTCAGCACGCCGTTCTCGGTGCGGGCCGTGGCCACCTCGATCGGTGCGCCCAGGGCGAGCGCCAGCCGCGTCGAGGCGCCGATCGCCACGACCGACCCGCCGGCCTTGGCGAAGGCGGCGATCTGCGGAAGCGTCTTGTCGTCGGTGACCGTGCCCAGCCAGGCGCGATACGGCGCGGGGATCTCCTCGGGCTTGGGCTGGGGATAGCCACGCCCGGCCCGGAAGGGGCTACCGGCCGGGGCGGGGGCCACGCCGTCGGCGAAGACCAGGACGTCGAAGTCCTTGTTCAGATCGCCGGCGTCCAGCCGTTGCGGATAGACGACCTGGAACGGCACCTCGAACTGTTCGAACATCCAGCGGTTCCAGCCCGAGGGCATCGAGCCGCCATAGACGTCGACCAGGCCGACGCGGATCGGCTTCAGCGGCAGGGCCGGGCCGGCGGGCTTGCTGGCCACCGCATAGGCGTCGATCCCAAGATCCTTGACGCCGGCGGTCAGCACGGTTTGGGCCGCCGACGAGGCGGGCACCCAGATCGCGCCGGGACCAAAGCTGGTCTTGCCCGCCTTGGCGCCGTCCTTCAGCCACTGAACGGTCGCGCCCGCCTTCAGCAGCCGGTTGGTCAGGGTGAAGCTGTTATTGGTCTCATGGCTGATCAGCCAGCCGGCTTTGCCCGAACCCATGATCGCGCCCGGCGCCACGGCGACCCTGTCCGGAACCGCCTCGAACGGACCGTCGAACCCGTCGAGGACGCGGTCGAACTTGACGCCCATCTGGTAGGCCAGGGTGTAGCCGGTGACGTCATAAGGGGCCTTGGGTGGGCCGCCCGGATATTCGGTGTCATGCGGGTGATCCTGGGGCTCGAACATGTCCAGGACATGCGGCCGATAGGCCTGGGCGGTCTTCACGACATAGGATCCGGCCGGATAGGTCTTGCCCGCCACGGTGAAGGGCTTGGTGGCTTTCTCCACCTCGACGCCGGCCTTGATCAGGGCGTTGAGGAAGGCCGCGACGGTCGGCATGTCGGCCTGATCGGCCGGCAGGATATAGCCGCGCGGGTCGCGGTGTTCCGGCGCCTGCAGGATCGTCTTGTAGAGGGCGGGGTCCACCGAGCCGGCGTTGGGGCCGGGATGGGTCTTGCCCGCCTCCTGCAGCGCGTCGATGCGCGTCGGCGTGACCGTCCAGCTGTCCCGGCTGCCGCGGTCGATGCTGTTGGCGCCCATCTTCCAGATGTTGAACAGCAGGCGCTCACGGTTGCGCGAGGCATAGTCCAGCACGGCCCGGTCCAGGCTCCACTGATACTCGACCGTCTGTTTCAGATGCCAGGTCTGGGGCGGGGCCGGCATCGGCCGGTCATTATTGGGCAACTGGGCGTCGGGCGACAGGTTCAGTTCCATCGGCGTCGGGCCGCCGGTGATCTCGGTCAGCAGGCCCACGGCGTTATGGAAATAGGCGACCGAGCGCTCCATCCCGTTGTGCCAGGTGGAGTACGGCGCCGAGCTGCGCGCGCCCGAGCCTGGCTTGTCCTCGGCCACCAGGCGGCTGTGCATGGCCATGCCCACCTCCTGCAGCGTGGTCATGACCAGCGGGTCGTAATTGTAGTTGAACGGGTCGCGGAACGGCGGAACGAACACCACCATGCCATTGGGCGCCGGCTGATGCTGGTTGTAGATGATCTGCGGGAACCACTGCCGGAACAGGACCTTGTTGACGTTGGTCGTTTCGGACATCTGGGACATGAAGCTGTCCCGATTATTGTCGTGGCCGATGTACTTTTGATAGAGGCGCGGGATCGAGTTGAACTCGCGCTTCAGCGGGTCGTCGTTGCGCATGTACCAGTCGCTGACCAGCTCCATACCGTCGGGATTGTCCTGGCCGAACAGGATGATCACGTCATCCAGCAGCCGCATCGTTTCCGGATCGGTCTGGGTCAGCATCCGGTAGAGCACCTGGATCTGACCCTGCGAGGTCACGGTCTCGGTGGCGTGCATGCCGGCGTCGATCCAGACCACGGCCTTGCCTTCGGCGGCCAGCTTGGTCGCCTCGTCCTTGCTGACGCCCTGCGCCTTGGCCAACCGGCGCGAGATATCCTGATAGTGGTCCAGCTTGGCCAGGTTGGCGGGTGAGGAGACGATCGCCACCCATTGGGTGCGGCCTTCCTCGGTCTTGCCGATGTCGATCAGCTTCATGCGATCGGACTGTCCGGCCAGGGTCTTCAGATAGGCTTCGTAGGCGGTGTAGTCGGCCAGGAAGTAGTCGCTGCCCGGATTCTGGGCGAACGCCTGGGCGGGCGGGGTGATTTCGGCGAAGGCGTGCGCAGCGCCGCCCAGGGTCATCACCAGGGCCAAGGCCACGCCGGCCAGTGCTTTTTGTTTCGTCATCTGAGAAATCGCCCGATCCAGAACAAGCCGCCGAACACAGCGCTCATGGAGATAGACGCAGCCAGAGCGTGAAACCGCAGTGCGCGCAATGGAACGAGGCACAATTTTTCACGCGCGGGGCAAACGGGCGACGGCGCGGCGCGCGTCATGGACCGAAAATAAACGGTTTGCGCCTAAGCCTAGCTTCCAGACCAACCGCCTCCGCTTTGGTAAGGACCCGATCGACGTGGCACTGAAAGCGGCGAGCGTTCCCCAGCAGATTCGCATCCTACAGCGCGAAGCCGATCGGCTTGTCGTCGCGCATGAGCGCTTTGTCCGGCGTCAGCCGGGCGGGCGACGGATCGTGCTGCGCTTCGCGATCATGGAAGGTCTCGATTTCTCCGGACGGGCCCTGGACGACGCGGACCTGACCGGTTGCATCATGGTCGACTGCAAGTTCGATGGCGCGCGACTCGAGCGCGCCTGCCTGTTCGGCGCTGACCTGCAGCGCAGCAGCTTCGTCCGAGCCTCCCTGGAGCGGGCCGACTTGCGCGGCGCGCGGTTGAAGGGCGCCAATCTCTCGCACGCCAACCT
>JAHINZ010000136.1 GCA_018895795.1 Alphaproteobacteria bacterium | reverse complement strand
TCCTGATGTGGCCTGACAAGAAGGAGGTCGTCGCCGAACTGATCGCCGACATGACGGCTCGAGCCGCCAAGTACGACCGCGCCTTGAAGTTCGGCTACCGCGCTCACGTCGTAGTGCGCGACAGCGAGAGCGAAGCGCGCACCGCCGCCGATCGCCTTCTGAGCAAACTGGAAGACAGCGCCGGGGCGGCCATCCGCGCGAAGTCGCTGGACTCGACCTCGGTCGGTGTCCAGGCCCAGGCCGCGCTGCGTGAAAGCGCCGCCGATGACGGCTATGCCGAGGCCAATCTCTGGACAGGGGTGGGCAGGGCGCGTTCGGGCTGTGGCGCGGCGATCGTCGGCGATCCAGACCAGGTGCTGGCCAAGCTAAACGACTATCGCGACATGGGTATCGAGGCCTTTATCCTGTCGGGCTATCCGCACGCGGCCGAGGCCGACCTGTTTGCCCGCCATGTATTGCCGCACATCGATCACGGTCCCCTGGTCTAGTGCGCGCTTCCAAAGATCATCACGCCGGGAGCCGGCCGTTTGTTGTCGGTATCGGCGGTACGGCCGGGGGGACGTCCTCGACCGAGCGCGCCTTGGCGATCACGTTGAAGGCCGTTGCGGCGCGCGGCGTCGACACCCAGATGTTCGGCGGCGCTTTCCTGGGTCGGCTGCCGATCTATGTGCCCAAGGCGCCTGAGCGCACGGCCGAGGAGATCGAGTTCGTCGACGTGGTGCGGCGCGCCGACGGCTTGGTGATCGCCTCGCCGGGCTATCACGGCAGCGTCTCGGGCATGATCAAGAACGCCCTGGACCTGGTGGAAGAAACGGCGCGCGATAGCCGCGTCTATCTCAGCGGCATGCCGGTGGGGCTGGTGGTCACCGCCTATGGCTGGCAGGCG
The DNA here is from genome assembly GCA_018895795.1 of Alphaproteobacteria bacterium. Lineage (GTDB taxonomy): Bacteria > Pseudomonadota > Alphaproteobacteria > Caulobacterales > Caulobacteraceae > Caulobacter. The sequence continues at coordinate 9,697 of JAHINZ010000136.1, read as the reverse complement.
ACAGGCAGCACCATATCCGCTCTGCGGTCGATCGTGCACGCTTTGCGCGGCTGGCCCACCCCGATGGCCGCCGCGATCAATAGCTCGACCTCGCGGTTTGGCGACGATGGAACCTGCGAAGATTCCGCCGTTGAAGGACAATTGGGCCTGGTCGGCGATCAGGTCGCAGACTTCCTGCAGCTGCATCGGAAGTCGGCATGACCGCGCTCGGAGGGCCCTGAAAGGCCGCTCAGTTTTTCTTGAAAGACCAACGCCTCATCAAGAGGTGATTACACCTACCCGAGAGGTAGGGATTAGGCAGTGGGAGGGAATTGAAACATGAGAATTCACACGAAACGCGCACGCATGCTGGTCGGCACGGCGCTCACGACTCTGGTTCTGGGCGGACTTGCGGCCACACCGGCGCTCGCGCAATCCAACGAGGATCCGCCGGTGATCGCCGAGGTCATCGTCACCGCGCAAAAGCGCTCGGAAAATCTGCAAAAGGTTCCGATTTCCATCAGCGTCGTCAGCGGCGAGGCCATGGAGCGCGCCAACGTCAACTCGGCTGAACAGCTGATCCAGATGGCGCCGTCGCTGACCTTCCGGAAAGGCAACACCAACAAGGACTCGGCCTTGACCGTGCGGGGCGTGGGCACCGTCTCGTTCGCCTCGGGCGTCGAGCCTTCGGTGTCGATGGTGGTTGATGGCGTGGTCTATGCCCGCAGCGGCCAGGCCACCGCCGACTTCCTGGATCTGGAACGCGTCGAAATCCTGCGCGGTCCGCAAGGCACGCTGTTTGGCAAGAACGCCTCGGCCGGCGTGATCAGCCTGATCACCCGCGCGCCGAAGCATGAAAAGAGTGGCTACATCGACGCCTCCTATTACGAAGGCAACGAGTACCGTATCCGCGGCGCGATTTCGGGCCCGCTGTCGGACACCGTGGCCGGCTCGCTGGCCGGGTTCTTCAGCCACTACGACGGCAACGGCAAGAACGTCTTTAACGGCGAGGATGTGAACGGCTACGAGCACAACGGTTTGCGCGGCCGTTTGCGTTGGGAGCCGACCAAGGACCTGACCGTCGACCTGATCGCCGACTATTCACACAATGTCGACACCGGCTACGCCGACAGCATCGGCACGGTGTTCTCCAGCGCCTATAACAATGCGGTGTTTTCGCCGTCGCTGAAGCCGCTGACGCCGAACGACCGCAACAAGAACATCGACAACGATCAGTCGCCCTCGACCAAGGATATCAACAGCGGCTTCTCGGCCCAGGTGAACTATGCCTTGGGCGACTACACGGTCACCTCGATCACAGCCTATCGCAACTGGAAAAATTCCCAGGTCCGCGATGGTGATTTCCGTTCCGACTCCCCGACCTACGTGGCGACCGGCGCCCTGGCCGGTGACATCCGCACCGCCGATTACGGACGCCTGAACTTCGACGAGTTCACTCAGGAACTGCGGTTGGCGTCGCCGACCGGCCAGTTCTTCGAATATGTCGGCGGGCTCTATTACTACCACACCTGGGAGAGCAACTACTTCACCCGTACGGTCACGTCGTGCACCAGCTCCACCCTGGCGCCGGTGATCCTCGGCGCCCTGGGCACGGCCACGCCCTGCGCTCCAGGCTCCTCGACCTATGCGCAAAATCAGGGCATCGGCGAGTTCTCCGCGACCCTGACCAACTACGCCGCTTTCGGACAAGGCACGTTGAACTTCTCGGAGCGTTTCCGGGGCATCGTCGGCGCGCGTTGGACGCAGGACAAGATCGAGTTCGTCCACCGTCGCCTGCGAACCTCGGGGGCCGCGGCCCTCAGCGGCGTCAACCCGACCTTCTCGGGAACGGGCGGCACCAAGGCCGATGGCTGGTCGGGCAAGGTCGGTCTGCAGTATGATGTCCTGCCGACCGTGCTGGCTTATGGAAGCTTTACCCGGGGCTATAAAGGCCCGGCGATGAACGTGTTCTTCAACATGCAGGCCACCGACAATTTCGGCATCGCGCCGGAAACCTCGGACGCCTACGAAGTTGGAGCCAAGACGCGCCTGCTGGATGGCCGCCTGGTGCTGAACGTCTCTGCGTTCGACACGACCTACAACAACTTCCAGGCCACCAATCTGGACCTGATCGGCACGACAGTGGTCTCGCGTTTGACCAATGCCGGTAGGATCAAGACCCAGGGCTTTGAGGCCGATTTCACACTGGAGCCGGTTCGGAACCTGCGGCTTACCGGTGGCTACGCCTATATCGACGCCAAGATCGACAAGTTCAAATGTCCGCCGACCGGAGCCTGCCCGGCGCTGGCCATCAACGGCAAGCCGCTGCCGCTGTCGTCCAAGAACAAGGTGTCGGTGAACACGAGCTACTTCCTGCCGCTGGAAGGCCAGAAGTTCGACTTGGATTTCAATGTCGGGGCGCAATATCAAGGCAAGATGGGCTTCGACATCAACCAGAATCCCTATGCGGTCCAGAAGGGCTATGGGACGATCGACGCCAGCGTCGCCTTCGTCAGCAAGGACAACAAGTTGCGCCTGGCGCTGATCGGCAAAAACCTGACCGACCAGCACTTCGTCATCAATCGCATCCCCAATGGGACGTCGTTCCTGCGGCAGATCACGCCGCGCGACGCCGAGCGCTATTTCGGCGCGAGCCTCCGCTACAATCTCTTCTAGCATCCCCTGCCTGCGACGCGGGCCCGGCAATCATTCCCCTGGCCGGGCCCGTTCTTTTTCCAGATCGCATCGCGTGATGATGCGAACCCGCCGTGCGGAGTAGAGACGTGCTCAAGCTTATCGCCCTCGCGGATGGTTTCGAGATCCAGGCGGCTGGCCGGACCGTGCTACGCCATGCGCAGGACGCGCCTTGCCTGTTCATCGGCCGAGGCGAGGCCGACGTTCAGATGCAGCGCGGCAATTTCGCGATCTCCGACTATGTCAGCGAAAGGATTCCGCTGCGTTCGGCGACGCCGTCGGCGGGCGAGGAGAGCGTTCGCGTCAGTTTCGCCGCGACGAGCGGCGGCCCCGAATTGCTCGCGATCGAGGTTACCGAGAACGGCCACATCACTTTCGCGGCCGGCGTCGAACCCATCAACCGCCTGTGGCTGCGTGTGTCCGCCGAGGTTGGCGAGAACGTCTGGGGCGGCGGAGAGCAGCTGTCCTATTTCGACATGCGCGGACGCCTTTTTCCGCTGTGGACCTCCGAGCCAGGCGTGGGGCGGGACAAGTCGACCCAGCTCACCTGGATGGCCGACCAGGCCGGGGCCGGAGGCGATTATTTCCACACCAACTACCCGCAGCCGACTTTCATCTCGTCGCGCCGTTACGCGCTTCACGTCGAGACCACGGCCTATTCGGCTTTCGATTTTCGCCATGCAGACTTCCACGAAATCGAGATCTGGGAAGTTCCAGAGCGTATCGAGCTCTTCGCCGCCGAGACCTTCGTGGCCCTGGTCGGCGCGCTGTCCGATCGCTTCGGCCGCCAGCCGCCGCTGCCCGACTGGGTGCTCAACGGCGCCATTGTCGGTCTCAAACAGGGCGGCGAGAGTTTCGACCGGCTTCAGGCCTACATCGCCTCGGGCGCGGCGCTTTCGGGTCTGTGGTGCGAGGACTGGGTGGGTCTGCGTATCACCTCGTTCGGCAAGCGCCTGTTCTGGGACTGGAAGTGGAACGCTGAACGCTATCCGGGCCTGGATCGCAAGATCGGCGAACTGGCCCAGCAGGGCATCCGCTTCCTCGGTTACGTGAACCCCTATCTCTGTGTCGACGGCTCGCTGTTCCCGATCGCCGAGAAGGCCGGTTACCTCGCTTTGCGCCAGGATAGCGATGAAACCTATTTGGTCGACTTCGGCGAGTTCAACTGCGGCGTGGTCGACTTCACCAATCCGGAGGCCGCTGACTGGTTCGCCGACGCCATCATCGGCAAGGAGATGCTGGACTTCGGCCTGTCGGGCTGGATGGCTGACTTCGGCGAATATCTGCCCACCGACGTGCGGCTGGCCAATGGCGTCGACGGCATGCTGATGCACAACGCCTGGCCTACCATCTGGGCTAAGGTCAACGCCGACGCCGTCGAGCGACGCGGCAAGACCGGCGAAGCGTTGTTCTTCATGCGCGCCGGCTATTCGGGGGTTCAGCGCTATTGCCCGCTGCTGTGGGCGGGCGATCAGTCGGTCGATTTCACCCGCCACGACGGCATCGGCACCGTGGTCTGCGCGGCCCTGTCATCGGGCCTGCTGGGCAACGCTTACCATCACAGCGACATCGGCGGTTACACCAGCCTGTTCGGCAATGTCCGCACCGCCGAACTGTTGATGCGCTGGAGCGAAATGGCCGCCTTCACGGCGGTGATGCGCTCGCACGAGGGCAACCGGCCCGACCAGAACCTGCAACTGGATCAGGACCCTCAGGTGCTGGCTCACTTCGCCCGCATGACGCGGGTCTATCGCCACCTGGCGCCTTACATTCGCGACTTGCGGGTCGAGGCGTCGGAGGAAGGGCTGCCCCTGCAACGGCCGCTCTTCCTGCACCACGAAGACGACGCCCGGACCTATGCCGAGCAGACTCAGTATCTGTTTGGCCGTGACCTGCTGGTCGCGCCGGTGCTGGAGGCGGCTGTCAGCGCGCGGTTGGTCTACCTGCCGACCGGCGCCAACTGGGTTCACGCCTGGTCGGGCGAGGTGTTCAACGGCGGCCAGTCGATCCAGATCGCCGCGCCGTTCGGCCAGCCGCCGGTCTTCTATAGGGTCGGCGCCGACCGGTCCGACCTGTTCCAATCCCTGCGGAGCCTCTGAAGGCCATGCCGATATTCAAGATCGACCGCAGGTTCCTGCTCTTCATGCTGATCGCGGCGAGCATCCTGAACTATGCCGACCGTCAGATCATCGCGATCCTCAAGCCCATGCTGCAGGAGGACCTGCACTGGACTGACGCCGACTACGGACACCTGGCGGCGATGTTCCAGCTGTCGGCCGCTGTCGCCTACATGTTCGCGGGCTGGTTCACCGACAGAGTTGGCCTGAAGGTCGCCAACCCCTTCGCCGTCGGTTCCTGGAGCCTCGCTGCGATCGCGCACGCCTTCGCCCACACGGTGGGACAGTTCACCCTGGCGCGGGTGGCGCTGGGCGCGACCGAGGCGTTGGGCACGCCGGTCGGCATCAAGACGATCGCAACCGCCTTCGAGGCCAAGTCGCGGTCACTGGCGATCGGCATCCTCAACGCCGCCGGAAACCTGGGCGCTGTCGTCACTCCGCTGTTCGTGCCGTTCCTGGCCGCGGCCGTCGGCTGGCGACACACGTTCTCGATTGTCGGTGGCCTTGGCCTGGTCTGGGTGGCGGTCTGGTTCTTGAGCGGAGCCTGGAATGCCGTGGCGCTCAATGCGCCCGAGCCCGACAAGGCTGTTGCGCCGGCAAAGGTGAAGTGGAGCGAGGTCTTCAAGGACCGCGCCACCTGGGCGATCATGGGCGCCAAGGCGCTGTTCGATCAGGTCTGGTGGTTCCTGCTGTTCTGGACGCCCGACCTGTTCCACCGGGTCTTTGGTCTCAGCATCAAGGAATTCGCGGTTCCGCTGGCCATCATCTACCTGATGGCCGCCAGCGGCTCGCTGATCACCGGCACGGTCGTCGGTCGTCTGATCGCCTCGGGCTGGTCGGTCAATCGCGCCCGCAAGACCGTGATGCTGATCTGCGCCGTGCTGGTGGTTCCAGTGCCGCTGGTGCTCTACGTGCACAACTACTGGCTGGCCGTGGGACTGTTGGGGCTGACGCTGGCGGCGCACCAGGGCTTCTCGGTCAATGTCTTCGGCATCATCACCGACGTCATTCCGGCCAAGCGCGTCGGCACCATCACCAGCCTGGGCGCGCTGGCTGGCAACCTTGCCGGCATGGGTGTGTTGCAGCTTGCAGGCATGCTCCTGACGAACGGCGTGGGCTATCTGCCGCTGTTCCTGATGGCCTCGTGCGCCTATCTGCTGGCGCTTCTGTGGATCCACCTGTGGCTGCCCGTCCTTCGGCTGGCCAATCTCTAAAGTTCACTTGAGTACGGAGACCCTGTTCGACCTGATCGTTTTCGGCGGCGTCGACGGCCGCGGCGTGACCCGCGGCGCCAGCGTGGTGCTGCTGGAACAGGGCGACCTGGCCGGCGCCACCTCGTCAGCTCGACCAAGCTGATCCACGCCGGCCTGCGCTATGTGGAGCACTAAAAGCTCCGGTTGGTGCGCGAGCCGCTGATCGAGCGCGAGGTTCTCTGGAGTATCGCGCCGCATCCGATCCAGCCGCTGCGCTTCGTGTCGCCGCTTCACAAGGGTCCGAGGTCCCGGTAGGTGCTGGATTGTCGAGCTCGGCGGTTTTGGCGGCGAGGTTGTCCTTCCGGGTTAGACCGCAGAATTGCAGCATCGCAAAGCTGGTCGGCGGGAGCACGCCCCAGCCGGACCTTGGGGTCGTTTGGTCCTGGCGGCGTGTCCATTGAATAGGCGCTCGGCATCGTGGCGCGCTAGTTGAGTGAAGGCCTCTTGCCGGAGCCCTCAAGTTGGCTCTGTTCCGCGATCGCCTCTTTGATGAGATCCATGACGTCGGCGATCAGTTCACGCATGGCGGCGGCGGCGGTGGCGGCGTCGTGGACCATGATCGCGTCCAGGACGGCCTTGTGCGCCGGCAGGCTCGCGCTGTTTCCGCGATAACGGTTGGTGAACTGGATCGAGGTCTGCAAGGCCGTGGCCACGACGTCACGGAATTGGGCGTAGAACGGATTTCCTGAAGCTTCCAGGATCGCGACGTGGAAAGCGATGTCCGAGCTGAGAGGATTGTCGGCGCCGGCTTCGGCCGCTTCCATCCGAGCAAAGCCGAGCTTGATCAGATCCAAGCCGGCGGGGCGCCCTGCCTGAGCCGCCAGAGCGGCGGCGCCGGGTTCGATGCTCAGCCGTAGTTCGGTGAACTGGCGCAGCAGGCTCAGCGAGAACTTTCGCTCCAGCAGCCAGCGTAGCACGTCTGTGTCGAACCAGTTCCAGGACGACGGCGGGGTGATGATGGTGCCCTGCCGTGGGCGGGCTGTCAGCAGGCCCTTGGCGGCCAGCATCTTGACCGCCTCGCGGGTTACCGAACGGCTGACAGCGTGTTCCTTGGAAAGCTCGGCCTCGATCGGGAACGGCCGGCCATCATAGGCTCCCGTGACGATCATGCGCCCCAACACGTCCAAAAGACCGAAGGTCAGGTTGCGCCCCAGTGCCGAGCGGGATTCCAATGGGTCGGTAGCTTTCATGGAGTCACTGCTGTCAAATTTGCCTGTAGCTCGCAATAGATAGTTGCCCCGAGCCAGGCGCTTGGCCAGTCAAGAACGTGCGGTCTCGAACATGCGCGGGTCCGCCAGGAGGCGGTCCTTACCCGTCAAGGCCTCCAACGGGGCGTCACTCACGCGAGCGATCTCGGCCTCCCCCAGGTTGCGTCCATATTCCAAGATTAATATGATAAAAAGTTTGACGATCGGGCGACGCTCGGCATAGCTAGGACAAGATAATCCGGCGAAGGCCGGGCTCTGCTATATTGGGAGATATTCGATGCGCTCTTGCCCGCGCTGCGCCAGATACTCGGCGGATCGTCGATGACGGGGACGCGCTTCGGAGAGCTCAATGTCGGCGCGGGGCCGACCCGTATCGCGCGGATAGAGACGTTCATCGTACCGCCGCGCTGGCTGTTTGTCCGGGTCGAGACCCGGGACGGCGCCGTGGGCTGGGGCGAGGCGAGCCTGGAAGGCCATGCCGAAGCCGTGGACGGCGCCTTCGCGTCTCTGCGCGAGCGCTTCGTTGGCGCCGACGCCGACAATATCGAGGACATTTGGCAGGTGGCCTATCGCGGCGGCTTCTACCGTGGTGGGCCGGTGCTGATGTCGGCGCTGTCGGGCCTGGATCAGGCGCTGTGGGACCTCAAGGGACGACGTCTGGGGGCGCCGGTGTGGCAACTGCTGGGCGGTCGCGTCCGCGACCGTGTTCCCGTCTACGCCTGGATCGGTGGCGATCGCCCCGACGAGGTCGTTGAGGCGGCTCAAGCCCGGCTAGCCCAAGGCTTCAAGGCCGTGAAGATGAACGCCACGGGCGAGATGGGCTGGCTCGACGGCGCGCAAGCGTTCGACGACGCGCTGGAGCGCGTGGCCGCGGTCAAGGCGCAGGGCCTGGACGTGGCGGTGGACTTCCACGGCCGCCTGCACAAGCCGATGGCCAAACAGCTGATCGCCGCCCTCCAGCCGCTGCGGCCGCTCTTCGTCGAAGAGCCGTTGTTGTCGGAGAACGTCGAGGCGATCGTCCAACTGTCTCGGCTGACGAGCGTGCCGATCGCCTTGGGCGAACGCCTATATAGTCGTTGGGATTTCAAGCCGTTCCTCGAAGCGGCGGCGGTGGATGTGATCCAGCCGGACCTGAGCCACGCCGGTGGCCTTTCCGAGTGCAAGCGCATCGCGGCCATGGCCGAGGCCTATGACGTCGGTGTGGCGCCTCACTGTCCGCTGGGGCCGATGGCCCTGGCCGCTTGCATGCAATTGGCTCTGACGACGCCGAATTTCGTGATCCAGGAAATGTCGCTGGGTATCCATTACAATGTCGGCCACGATCTCTTGAGCTACATGCGCAATCCCGAGGTGTTCGACGTGCGCGACGGCATGGTCGCCGCGCTGCAGGGTCCCGGCCTGGGCGTCGAGATCGACGAGGACATGGTCCGAGCCGCAGCCAAGGACGCGCCGTCGTGGCGCAATCCAATCTGGCGGGGCCAGGACGGAAGCGTGCGGGAGTGGTAGCCCTCAAGGGACGTTTCCGAACCTAATACGCCGTCATCAGCGGCGGCGGCGACGTGGTCTAGCTAGATGGCGTCGCCGGCGCGGCCCTGTTCCTGGCCTGGTACGAAGCGCGGTTCGTCAATAACGTCGCCCTCGATGTCGACGGCGGCTGCGGGTCAAGCGCTAGCGCGATGGCATGGTGTTCAAGGCTGGGGCGCGGTCAAGGAGATGACGGCGGCCACGGCGCGGCGCCAGCCCTGGATACGGGCCGCGCTGTCGGCCTTGTCCATTTGACGCGAGAAGTCGCGGTCCAGTCGCCAGAAATCGTCGCTCGCGATCGCGCCGTCCGAACCGCGTCGCGCCAGCCAGGCCGCGCCGAGAGCGGTCGCCTCACGGACTTGTGGCCTATCGATCGTCGTGTCGAGGATGTCGGCCAGGTGCTGCAGCATCCAGTCCGAGGCGCTCATGCCGCCGTCGACGCGCAAGCGGATTGACCAGGCCGAACTGGTGTCCTCGGCCACCATGGCCTCGATCAGGTCACGGGTCTGGAAGCACACGCTCTCCAGCGCCGCCCGGACCAGATCGTTGGGGCCTGTTGCGCGGGTCAGGCCGAAGATCGCGCCACGCGCGTCCGGCCGCCAGTCGGGCGCAGCCAGGCCGACGAAGGCCGGCACCATATAAAGCCCTGGGTCCGGCGCGGCCTGCCGCGCCATCTCGTCGGCGTTCTCGGCCTTGGCGATCACGCCGAGCCCATCGCGCAGCCATTGCAGCGCGGCCCCCGCGATGAAGATCGAGCCTTCCAACGCGTAGGTTCGCTGGCCGTCCAGCTGATAGGCTATGGTCGTCAGCAGGCGATGGCGGGACGCGACCGGACGCTGTCCGGTGTTGAGCAGGACGAAGCAGCCCGTGCCGTAGGTGGCCTTGACCATGCCGGGCGAGAAACACGCCTGGCCCAGCAAAG
>JAHINZ010000135.1 GCA_018895795.1 Alphaproteobacteria bacterium | reverse complement strand
GGCGCCGTGCAGACCCAGTTGGCCGCGACCGGCCAGTCGGTCACGGCCACCGCCTCGACCGACACCACCGGTGGCGTCAGCGTTCTGGTCACCCTGCAGGGCGCGGCCTCGACGGGCGGTGGCGACACCACCACGGGCGGGACCACGACCACCAACGCGCCGGCCCCGTTTGACCCGTGCGCGGGCGTGACGGCCGGGTACTGCGGTTAAGATCTGCGTGAGGGGCGGCTGAGCCGTCCCTCATCGCCTCATTGTGTTTGTGTTTGTGTTTGGTCTGACGGGCGCCCCCAAGGCGTCCTGAGGTGGGGATAAAGCGATGAAAATTCTAACGACAGCCGCCGTCGCGGCGGTTCTCATGGCGACCGTTCCGGCGGTCGGTATGGCTCAAGATCTCGGCGCGAACTTCAAGCGCGACAAGAATGTCAGCGTTCGCGAGCGCCCGCGTCCGGACTATGAGGCCATCGGCGTCAAGACCGGCGGTTTCACGCTGTACCCACGAGTGACCGCCGAGGCCGTGAACGACGACAACATCTATGCCGTGGCGACGGGCGAGCAGTCCGACACCATCTGGCGGGTCAAGCCGGAAGTGGCGGCGCGTTCGAACTGGTCGCGCAACGCCCTGGGGGCCTTCGCCTCGGCCTCGGTCAACCGCTATTCGAACTTCGACACCGAAAACACCGAGGAATACACCCTCGGCGTCAACGGTCGCCTTGATGTCGAGCGCGGCGCCTATGTTTCGGCGTCGACCCAATGGCAGAAGCTGACCGAGCCGCGGTCGGCGATCACCGCCGGCACGCCGGCCGGCGCGACAGCCAAGCCCGTGGAATACTACCTGTGGTCGGAAAACATCACGGCCGTGAAGGAATTCAACCGCCTGCGCCTGACCGGCAAGGTGGACGCCAAGCGCTTCAACTATGACGACCAGGGCGGCGCCTTCAACCAGAACAGCCGCGACCGCGACGAGTTCTATTATGGCGGCAAGGCCGAATACGCCGTCAGCCCCGACACCGCCGTGTTCGCGTCGCTGGTCGGCAACAAGAAGTCGTATGACGTCGATTTCCTGGGTAGCCCGGCAAGGCCTGGCGTCGCCGCCAAGCCCGCCCTTCGCGCTCGCGATTCTGACGGTTATGTCGCCACGGTCGGCTCCAACTTCGACCTGTCGCAGGCCGTTCGCGGTAGCGTTGAGGCGGGTTACATGTCGCAATCCTATGATCACTACGGCAGCATCGATGGCTTCAGCGCCAAGGGTCTGGTCGAGTGGTTCCCGACCGAGCTGACCACGCTGAACGTGGCCGCGTCACGGTCCATCGAGGATTCGGTGGCCTCGGGCTCGCAGGGCTACATCGCGAACAACGCCTCGATCGGCGTTGACCACGAGTTGATGCGTAATGTTCTGCTCTCGGCCAAGGCCAGCTACGGCAAGGACAGCTACGAGCTCGTCGATCGCGAAGACAAGCGCACGGGCGTCAGCGCCTCGGCGGCTTACCTGCTGAACCGTAATGTCGGTCTGTTCCTGACCTACAACTACCTGAAGCAGGAATCCTCGGGCGTCGCCAAGGCATCGTCCTTCAGCGACAATAAGCTCTCGGCTTCGGTCGCTCTTCAGTTCTAAGTCATCCTTCTGATTGTAAGATGACGGTCTAGGTCCGGTTCGGGCCCCCATCGAGAGTACCCATGGACGGCTCTGCCTTTGAGACCCAACACGCTCCGGCGCCTGGCGCCGGAGCGATGTCCTTTGATCTGAACATCGCCATCGCCACCTTCCGTCGTCGGCTCCGGCTGTTCGCGGCCGTGGCCCTGGCGGTGTTCGTGGCCGTCCTGCTCTACACGCTGCAGGAAACGCCGCGCTATACGGCGACCGCCCAGGTCATGCTGGATGTCCGCAAGGAACAGGTCACCGACATGAGCGCGGTGCTGTCGGGCCTGCCGGCGGACTCCTCGGTCGTCGACACCGAAGTCGAGGTGCTGAAGTCGCGGTCCCTGGCCGCCCGGGTCGTCAAGCAACTCAAGCTGGACCAGGATCCCTATTTCAATCCCTATGCCGAAGGTGCCAAGGGCGTCGGATCTTGGCTTCCCGGGATCAAAAAGGCCGTCGCCCCGGTCGCTGCGGTGGGCTCTGTCGAAGCCCAGCGCCAGGGCGAAAAGGTGGTCGACAATCTGCTCGACGGGCTGAAGGTTCGCCGTTCGGGCCTGACCTATCTGATCTCGATCGAGTATTCTCACACCGACCCGCAGGCGGCGGCGAAAATCGCCAATGCCTTCGCGGACCTCTATCTGACCGAACAACTCGAGGCCAAGTTCGACGCCACGGCCAAGGCCAATGAGTGGCTCGACACGCGGGTTGCCGAACTGCGCGACCAGCTGCAAGTGGCGGAAGCCGCCGTGCAGCAATACAAGATCGCCAACAACCTGATGAGCGCCGAAGGCGCGACCCTGACCGAGCAGGAAATTTCGGGCCTGAACCAGCAATTGGCCACCTCTCGGGCGCAGCAGGCCGAAGCTGACGCCCGCCTCAACATCGCTCGCAATCAACTGGCGCGCGGCAGCACCGGCGAGGATGTCGGCGAGTCGCTGAATTCTCCGGTCGTGCAACAACTGCGCAAACAGCGCGCCGAACAGAGCGCCAAGGTCGCCGACATGAGTGGCCGCTACGGCGATCGCCACCCTGATCTGCTGAAGGCCAAGCGCGAACTGGCCGACATTGACGGTCAGATCCAGGCTGAAATCCGCCGGATCATTTCCAACCTGGAAGCCCAAGCCCAGGTCGCGCGTCAGCGGACAGGCTCGATGGCCGGCAGCGTTTCGCAGTCGAAAGGCGCCCTGGCCGGGAACAACCGCGCCGGCATTCGGCTGGGCGAACTGGAACGCAAGGCCGAGTCTGTCCGGACCCTGTATGAATCCCTGTTGGCCCGCTTCAAGCAGACCTCCAGCAGCCAGGGCATTGAACAGGCCGACGCCCGCGTGGTGTCGCGCGCCAAGATCCCGACCTCGCCCAGCTATCCCAAGCCCTCGCTGAACCTGGCCCTGGGCCTGGTGCTGGCGCTCGGGGCCGGCGCGGCCTCGGTGGTGTTGGCCGAGATCCTGATGGCCGGTATCTTCACCGAGGACGAGGTCGAGCGTCGGATCGGCCTGCCCTATCTGGGCTCGATCCCGTTGCTCAGCTCCGCGATCGAGGACGCCAAGCTGGCCAAGGACATGAGCCCGCCGGACTATCTGCTGGCCAAGCCGCTTTCGACCTTCGCGGAAAGCTTCCGCAAGCTGCGCGCCGCCATCCTGTATTCCAAGGTCGGCGAGGCGGTGAAGGTGATCGCGGTCACCTCCTCCCTGCCGGGCGAGGGCAAGACCACCACCACCTTCTCCCTGGCTCGCACTCTGGCGACCTCGGGCGCCAACGTCATCATCGTCGACTGCGACCTGCGCCAAAGCGCCATCAACCGCTTCCTGCCTGAGGTTCCCACCAAGGGTCTTTTGGAAGTGCTCAACGGGGTCTGCACCCTGGACGAGGCGCTGATCACCGATCCGAGCGGGGCCAAGGTTCTGGCCCTGACCAAGTCGGCCTATACGCCGCGCGACGTTCTGGGCTCGCCCGCCATGCTCAATCTGCTGGCCGAGTTGCGCAAGCGTTTCGACGTCGTGCTGCTCGACACCGCGCCCCTGCTGGCCATCGCCGATACGCGTATCCTGGCCCCGCACACGGACGCGGTGGTCATGCTGGCCCGCTGGAAAAAGACGCCGGTCAAGGCGATCACGGCCGCCCTGGGACTGCTGCAAGGGCGTGGCGTTTTCGTCGCCGGCCTGGCCCTGACCCAGGTCGATATGAAGGCCCAGACCCGCTACGGCTACGGCGACGCCAACTACTATTATAAGAGCTACCGCAAATATTATGCCGATTGACGCGCCGGGGCGGCCGGCCGTGAAGGCGGCCGCCCGGTCCAGCCGCGGCGCCGTCCGCCGGCTGCTCTGGTCGGAGCGGGCCGCCATGGGCGTTCTTCTGGCCCTGGTCTTCCTGGCGGTGATCGCCTTCGGCGCCAGCGAAATCTCCACCGCCTGCCTGTTCAGCGGGATCTACGCCGCCTTTCTGGTCGGCCTGCTGACGACCTGTGGCTGGGCGCGTCGCGACCTCGCGCGGTTGCGGGGCGTCAAGATCCAGACCTCCCTCTTCCTGTTGCTGCTGCTCGCCGTGCTCTGGCCCCTCGGTCCCTGGGGGCCGGGCGGCGCCCATCCCGTCTGGAGCTATGTGCCCGGCTCCCTGGGCGCCCTGACGGTCGACCGGTCGGCCCTTCTCCTCAATGTGGCGCAACTCCTGGGCCTGGCCTGCCTGTTCGCCGCCGCGCGCGTGATCGGCGCGTCCGAGGCACGGGGGCGCTGGCTACTGCGGGGCGCGGTGTTGACGATCGGCGTCTATGCCGCCTTGGCCTTTCTGGACCATGTGGGTCTGCGCCGCTCTCAACGTTTGGTCGCCACCCTGCTCAGCCCCAATAGCGCCGCCACGGTTTTCGGCGGCGGCTTGCTTCTGACCGTCGCCGCCTTGATCAATCGGGTTCGACGTCAGCGCGGCTTGGTCATGCTTCGGCGCGGTGACCTGCAGGCCGTGGCCTTCCTCGCCTCGGCCGGTGTGCTGGCGACGGCGCTGCTGCTGACGGCCTCCCGCGCCGGGCTCGCCGCCACCCTTGTCGGCCTGGGCCTTTTGCTGGTGTGGGAAGCGATCGCCCAGCGCCAACGCTTGCGGGTCGTCGCGGGCCTGGGCGCCGTGGCGCTGGTTCTGGCGATCGGGGCCCTGAGCCTGCGCAGCACGGAACTCGTCGCCGAGCGGCTCGGCAACACCGAGCAGGATCTTTCGGTGCGCGCGGCGATCTTCGCGCCGCATTGGGAGGCCTTCGAGACTTCGCCCTGGTTTGGCTTCGGTCTGGGGTCGTTTCCGACGGTCAATCAGCTGGTCGCGACCCAGGACAATCTACGCGTCCTTTTCGACATTCGGGCCGTCCACAATCTCTATCTCCAGTGGCTGGAGGAGGGCGGGGTGATCGGCGCCGGGCTCATGGCGCTGTTGTTCGCCACCTTGATCTGGCCGATTCTGCGCGGGGGCCTGCGCGAAGGCGCGATCGCGACCTGGGCGCGGGCCACGGCCTGCGCGGCGGTGGTCTTCCTGTTGCACGGCGTGACCGATTTCGCGCTGCAGGCGCCCGCGATCCAGGCCCTGGCCGCGCTGATCCTTGGGGTGGTGGGGTCCATGGCGATCGGGACCGCGCCGCGCCAAGCCGACAACCGCCTCTCCTGGGGCGCGGGCCTGGCGGCGGGCGGCGTGCTGTTGGCGTCCCTTTTGCTGGCCGCCCCCCTGCTGGCCTCCCGCTTTGGGGGGGATCTCACCGCTTGGCCCACGGCGCCCGCCGAGGCTTTGGCCCGCCGGATCGAGACCGGCCTCGCTCACGCGCGGCCTGACGCGGCCGAATTGACCCGGCTGGATCGCCTCAGCGCTCGCGAAGTCGCCATGCGGCCGGCGTCCGGCGCCGCCTGGTTGCGTCGGGCGGCGGTGGACGCCGCCTTGGGTCGGCGGGAGGCCTCCAGCCTGGCGCTGGAGCACTCCTTCGCGGTCGCGCCTTTGCAGACCAGCCTGTTCAGCGGGCGCACCCTGTTCGCCTATAATCACTGGGACCAGGTCACGCAGTCGGCGCGTGACAGCGCCATCTATCAGTTGGGGACCGAGTGGCGGCGTCGACGTTCGCCGCGGACCTTCATCGCCATGGCCAATGCGGTGAACAACCCGGCAGGCCGCGTGGGCATGGCCCTGCAGATCGCCGTGCTCAGGATGGAGCCGCCGCCGGCCCCTTAGGATCGGCAGCGCCGGCGCGAACGGTCGTCTGTCGCGGCGCGGTTACCGGCGGGCCATCGGAAGCGACCTTTGAACCGAACGTCCGCAACGGCCAGGGCCGTTCGCGTCGACAGCCCTTGACGCGACCTCAGTAGGCGTTTTCGGCCAGCAGAAGATGCGGCACCGTCATCAACATGATGCGCAGGTCGGTGAACAGCGTCCAGTTGTCGATATAGGCGATATCGGCCTTCACGCGGTTGGCCATGTCATCCAGGTCGCTGGTCGCGCCGCGGAATCCCTTGATCTGGGCCAAGCCGGTCAGGCCCGGTCGCGCCTGGAAGCGCAGCTTGTAGGTCGGGATCAGGGCGCTGTAATAGGCGTCGTGCGCCTGGGCGTGGGGGCGGGGCCCCACCAGCGACATGTCGCCCTTCAACACATTGAGCAATTGCGGCAGCTCGTCGATGCTGGTCGCGCGGATCAGCTTGCCGATCCGGGTGACCCGATCGTCGTCGCGCTTGGCCTGGACGACCTTGTCGCCGTTCTCCTCGCAACGCATCGAGCGCAATTTATAGATGGTGAAGGTGCGGCCGTTGAGACCACCACGCGCCTGACGAAATAGAGCAGGCCCTCGCGACTCCAAACGGATCAGCAAGGCCGCGAGGAGTAGAACGGGGAGAAAGAAGGTCAGTAATATACCCGACATGAGAACGTCACAGAGACGTTTCATTGGATCTATTGCCACGCGCGGCGAAAGAGTCGCGGGCTCTTGATTCAGAACTTCCGTGTTCCAGCCCCCGCTCACAACATGAACCCCGCACGGATTTCGCCTAGGCGGATGCACCTAGGCGTCAGCGATCTATCTATCGCAGGCGGCGATCGTCGTCACTTCTAAACCTCTTATTAGTCATAGATGAGGTTAGCGCTGCGTAAACGCTGTTCGTTAGCGGGAATTTAGCGCCCACGCCCTAGGCTGGCGGCATAGGAGCACCCCATGTCGATGATCCCGGCCGATTTTTCAGCGACCTTGAACCCGATGGCGATGCCTGCGACCGCCGCGCGGCGCCTGCCCCGCGCGCTGGGCTGGCTGTCGGCCGCGATTGTCTCCGCCGGCCTGTGGTACGTCGTGATCGAGGCGGTTCGCCTGGTTCTTTAACCGCCGGCGAACCTTCACACATAAACGAAAAGCCCCGGAGTTCGCTCCGGGGCTTTTCGTTTGTTTGGGACCCGCTTTACCGGACCCGCTTTACCG
>JAHINZ010000134.1 GCA_018895795.1 Alphaproteobacteria bacterium | reverse complement strand
TGGTGGGCGCCCAGGCCCTCCGGCTGTTGGGATCGGCGTGGCCCTACAGCACCTTCGCGGTCAATGTGATCGGAGGATTCCTGATGGGCGTGCTGGCCTCATGGCTGGCCCATAGGGGCAACGCCAACCACGAAACCGCCCGCCTTCTGCTCGCCGTCGGCGTCATGGGCGGCTTTACGACCTTCTCGGCCTTTTCGCTGGAAACCGCGCTGATGATTCAGAAGCGCGCCTACGGTCAGGCCTTCACCTATTCCGCCGCCAGCGTGCTGTTGTCCGTGGCGGCCCTTTTCGCGGGCCTTCTGATCGCCCGCAGGATATTCGCGGCATGAAAGAAGTACGCACGCTCTATGTGGACGCGGGCGAGGACGGGACCCGGGTGGACCGCTGGTTCAAGCGCCGCTGGCCCCATCTGAACCACATCCAGCTCAACAAGCTGTTCCGCTCCGGTCAGGTGCGGGTCGACGGCTCGCGGGTGAAGTCCGACACCAAGCTGGCGGCCGGCAGCCAGGTGCGCGTGCCGCCGCTGCCCGACGCCCCCGATCCCGACGAGAAACAGGCCCTGTCCAAGCGCGACATCGCCTTCGCCAAGTCGCTGGTGCTGTACGAGGACGAGGAAGTCCTGGCCCTGAACAAGCCTTCGGGCCTGGCCGTGCAGGGCGGCACCAAGACCACCCACCATATCGACAAGCTGCTCAGCGCCTGGGGCGAAGGCGTCAACCGGCCCCGGCTGGTTCACCGTCTGGACCGCGACACCTCGGGCGTGCTGCTGCTGGGCAAGACCCCGGCCGCCGCCGCGCGGCTGTCGGGCTCGTTCGCCAAGCGCAAGGCCCAGAAGACCTACTGGGCGATCGTGGCGGGCAATCCGCACCCGGTCGAGGGCGTGATCGAGCTGCACCTGGCCAAGCGCGGCGTCGGCGACCGGGAACTGGTCGTGCCCGCCGAGCCCAAGGACCCGGACGCCCAGCCGGCCGAGACCGAATTCGTCACCATCAGCCGCGCCGGGCCGCGCGTTACCTGGATGGCCCTGCGTCCGCACACCGGCCGCACCCACCAGTTGCGCGCCCACATGAAGGCCATGGGCCATCCCATCCTGGGCGACCCCAAGTACGGCGACGACAAGTCCGCGCCGCTGTCGGAGGGGCTGAAGCTGCAGTTGCACGCGCGCTCGATCCTGCTGCCGCACCCCTCGGCCGGCATGCTGCACATCGAGGCGCCGTTGAGCCCCGAGATGAAGGAAGGCTTTCGCAAGTTCGGCTTTTCGGAAGACGAGGCCGATGCCGAACCGTTCGCCCGACGCCAAACCAAACGGCGCTGATCTCCAAATCCGATCTTCCTGGCGAAAGCCGGGACCCAGATCGAGCCCGCTTATCTTAGCCCGTGGACGCTGCTTGAGGCGCGTCATCTCGAACCGCTCGAGGTGTATCTGGGCCCCGGCGTTCGCCGGGGAAGACGGTGATGGGGTTGCTAGACCAGACCCGTGACCGGCTTCGCCGCCGCGCTGTCCGGGAACACCTGGCGTTCCAGGAACGCGCGGTCGACGCCGATGTGGTCGGCCAGCACGCCCTTGAACAGGCCGCGCATGTCGAGGGTCGGGGCGGTGTCGCGGTTCTCGAACAGGGCGGTCTGCGAGAGGCCCGGCCAGTCGCCGACGATGCCACCCTTCTTCAGCGCGCCGCCCAGGATCAGGCCCGTTGAGGCCGTGCCGTGGTCGGTGCCGCCGGTGCCGTTGACGCGGGCCGTTCTGCCGAATTCGGTCACCGCGATGACCACGGTGTTCTTCCATTCCGCGCCCAGGCCGTCGTGCAGGCCGCCCAGCACCGCGTCCATATAGGACAGCCGTGTGGCGATCTGGCCGGGCTGGCCGGCGTGGGTGTCGAAACCGTCCAGCGAGATCGCCGCGATCTGCGGTCCGCCGGCCTGGATCATGAAGCCGCCCAGGGTCGAACCCAGCTTGCGCGCCGCCTCGCCGCCGGCGCGGTTCTGGCGGTCGTTGGCCATGGTGGGCGACATCGGCGCGGCGCCCGGTTTTGCCGGCGTCGAGGCCGCCGCGATGTTCATGGCCGGCGTGGCCGAAAGGGCGGTCATCGCCGTCTGCGCCATGGTCTCGGT
>JAHINZ010000133.1 GCA_018895795.1 Alphaproteobacteria bacterium | reverse complement strand
GCCTTCCGCTCGCTGTGGATCCAACGCATCAACGCCGGCGCCCGCACCGAGGGCTTCACCTACTCGCAATTTATCCACGGCCTGGACGTGGCGGGTATCGTGATGGACCGCAAGGTTCTGTCGGATATCGCGGGTCAAGACCCTGCCGCGTTCAAGGCCATTGCTGACAAGGTCCGCACCGCCCTGGCCGCCTAAGGTCTTTTTCGGATCCTCGATCCGATTGTGATCTAGAAAAGCCCTCCGGTGCGAACCGGGGGGCTTTTTGCTGTTCTCATCTTGCCTTCTCCCCTTGCGGGAGAAGGTGGCCCGCCAAATTAGCGCTTGGGGGGCCGGATGAGGGGTCGAAAGGCCTGCCGGACAGTTCTGAGAGACCCCTCACCCGTCGGGCTTCGCCCGCTACCCTCTCCCGCAGGGGGAGAGGGTTTCGAAAACCCCCGAAACCGCCTAGACGGATGCCCGTCATGACCGATCTCAAAACCCTCGAATCCGATGTGCTGGCGCAAGTCGCCGCCGCCGCCGACCTTGCCGCCCTCGACGCCGTGCGCGTCGCGGCCCTGGGCAAGACCGGCTCGATCTCCGGCCTGCTGAAAACCCTGGGCGCGATGAGCCCCGAGGAACGCAAGACGCAGGGCGCGGCGATCAACGCCCTGCGCGACGCCGCCACCGCCGCCATAGCCGACCGCAAGGCCGGACTGGAAGCGGCCGAGCTCGACGCGCGCCTGGCCAGCGAGACCCTGGATCTCACCCTGCCGGCGCCCTACCGCCGCAAGGGCAGCGTCCATCCCACCATGCAGACGATGGACGAGATGGTCGCCATCTTCGCCGAGATGGGCTTCGCGGTCGCCGAAGGGCCCGACATCGACGACGACTTCCACAATTTCACAGCCCTGAACTTCCCGCCCAAGCACCCGGCGCGGGAAATGCACGACACCTTCTTCTTCAATCCGAAGACCAACGAAGACGGCTCGGAGGCCGAGCGTCTGCTGCTGCGCACCCACACCTCGACGGTGCAGGTGCGGACCATGATGTCGCAAAAGCCGCCGATCCGGATCATCGCCCCGGGCCGCACCTATCGCTGCGACAACGACGCCACCCACACGCCGGTGTTCCACCAGGTCGAGGGTCTGGTGATCGACAAGGGCATCCATATGGGTCACCTGAAATGGACCCTGGAGACCTTCCTGGCGCGGTTCTTCGAGACCGACGCGGTGACCACCCAGTTCCGCCCGCACCACTTTCCGTTCACCGAGCCCTCGGCCGAGATGGACGTGCAGTGCGATCGCTCGGGCGGCGAGATCAAGATCGGCCAGGGCACGTCGTGGCTGGAGATCCTGGGCTGCGGCATGGTGCACCCCAATGTGCTGCGCGCCTGCGGCATCGACCCGGACGAGTATCAGGGCTTCGCCTTTGGGATGGGCGTCGACCGGCTGGGGATGCTGAAATACGGCATGCCCGACCTGCGCGACATGTTCTCGTCCGACAGCCGCTGGCTGGCGCATTACGGGTTCAGCGCGTTTGCCGCGCCGAACGCCGCTTCGGGACTGAGCTGATGACCGACCAGAAGAGCTTCCAACCCGGCGGCCGCCCGGGCCGCATCCCGACCGACGCCTCGGCCAAGACCTTCGAGAACCTCGACATCTCGCTGTTCGATCTGTACCGCGCCAACTTCCGGGCCAACGAACAGGTCCTCAGCGGCCGCACGTTCCGCAACTGCCAGATCGAGGGACCCGGCGTGATGCTGGTGCTACCGGGCACGACGTTCGACACCACCGATTTCGGCCAGACGGGCGGCGACATCCGCAACCTCGTCCTACGCCCCGCCGGCCCGCTAAAGGTCATCGGGACCATCCCCGTTCAAGATTGCGCCTTCATCGGCTGCGTGTTCCACGGCGTCGGCTTCACCGGCCCCGAGGCCTTCCTGCAGCAGATCCTGTCGCTGGATACCCCGAAATGAAATTCACCCTCTCCTGGCTCAAGGATCACCTCGACACCGAGGCCTCCGCCACCGACGTCGTCGCCGCCATGACCATGGCCGGGCTCGAGGTCGAGCACGTCACCGACCCGGCGACCAAGCTGGCCGCCTTCACGGTCGCCAAGATCATCGAGGCCGTGCAGCATCCCAATGCCGACCGCCTGCGCGTCTGCCAGGTCGACACCGTCGACGGCATCAAGGAAATCGTCTGCGGCGCGCCCAACGCCCGCGCCGGCCTGACCACCATCTATGCCCCGATCGGCGCCTATGTGCCGGGTCTGGGCGTCACCCTGGTCGAGAAGCCGGTGCGCGGCGTCGTCTCCAACGGCATGCTGTGCTCGGCGTCCGAGCTTGAAGCCGCCAGCGAGAGCGACGGCATCATGGAGCTGCCTGACAGCTTCGCGGTCGGTACGCCCGCCGCTGACGCCCTGGGCCTGGAAGCGGTCATCGACTTCGAGGTCACCCCCAACCGCCCCGACTGGCTGGGCGTGGCCGGCATCGCCCGCGACCTGGCCGCCGCCGGCGTCGGGACGCTGAAGGACCTGTCGATCGCCCCCGTGCCGGGAACCTTCCCCTGCCCGATCACGATCAAGGTCGACGGCGAGGCCTGCCCGGTGTTCGCCGGCCGCCTGATCAAGGGCGTCCGTAACGGCCCCTCTCCGCAGTGGCTGCAGGATCGTCTGCTGGCCATCGGCCTGCGCCCGATCAGCGCCCTCGTGGATATCACCAACCTGATCAGCTACGACCGCGCCCGGCCGCTGCACGTCTATGACGCGGCCAAGCTGGTCGGGACGACGATCGAGGCCCGCATGGGTCATCACGGCGTCCATGGCGACGAGCACCTGATCGCCCTGGACGGCAAGACCTACGCCCTGACGCCCGAGATGTGCGTGATCGCCGACGCCGACGGCGAGCGCCCGATCGGCCTGGGCGGCGTGATGGGCGGCGAAAGCACCGGCTGCGCCGACGAGACGACCGACGTGTTCGTCGAATGCGCCTGGTTCGAGCCGATCCGCATCGCCCAGACCGGCCGCACGACGGGCGTCAACAGCGACGCCCAGTACCGCTTCGCCCGCACGGTCGACACCGGCTCGGTGGTTCCGGGTCTGGAGCTGGCCACCAAGCTGATCCTCGATCTGTGCGGCGGCGAGCCGTCGGAGATCGTGGTGGCGGGTCAGGCCCCGGCCGCGCCGGCCGCTTTCGCGTTCGAGCCCGACTATGTCGAGCAGTTGTCGGGCCTGGCGATCACGCCCGACCAGACGCGACAGATCCTGGCCGACCTGGGCTTCGACATCGTGATCGGCGCGCCCTGGAGCGTCACCCCGCCGACCTTCCGCCGCGACGTCTCCGGCAAGGCCGACCTGGTCGAGGAAGTGGCCCGCATCGCCGGCTATGGCGCCCTGCCCTCGACGCCCCTGCCCGAGGTTGCGCGCGCCGTCGGCGGCATCCTGACCGCCAAGCAGGCCCGCGTTCGCGTCGCCCGGCGCGCCCTGGCGGCCGCCGGCTATGCCGAAGCCCTGACCTGGAGCTTCACCAGCCAGAAGACCGCCGCCCTGTTCGGCGGCGGCGCGCCCGAACTGGTGCTGGCCAATCCGATCGCCTCGGACCTGGACTGCATGCGCCCGTCCCTGCTGCCCAACCTGATCGAGGCGGCCGGTCGCAACGCCCGCAAGGGCTTCCCCGACGCCGCCCTGTTCGAGATCGGCCCCGCCTTCCTGGGCGACCGCCCGCAAGACCAGCGCACGATGGTCGCCGTGATCCTGGCGCCGCACGCGCCGCGTGGCTGGGACAAGGCCGCGCAGGGCGACCTGTTCTCGGTCAAGGCCGATCTGCTGGCCTTGCTGGAAGAGTTGGGCGCGCCGGTCGACAAGCTGCAGACCGTTCAGGGCTCGGCCTCGTCGTGGTGGCATCCGGGCCGCTCGGCCCGGCTGCAACTGGGCCCCAAGGCGGTGATGGCCGAATTTGGCGAGCTGCATCCGGCGGTCCTCAAGGCCCTCGACGTGGCCGGCCCGGTCTATGGCTTCGAGATCACCCTGGAAGCGATCCCCGAGCCCAAGAAGAAGGCCATCAAGTCCAGGGCCGCCTTCACGCCCTCGCCTCTGATGCCCCTGACCCGCGACTTCGCCTTCCTGGTCGACAAGACCCAGGCGGCGGGCGACCTGGTCAAGGCCGCCCTGGGCGCCGACAAGGCGCTGATCACGGCCGCCCGGGTGTTCGACGTCTATAACGGCGCCGGCGTCCCGGACGGCTTCAAGTCGATCGCCCTGGAAGTCGTCGTGCAGCCCCGCGACGCCACCCTGACCGACGCGGATATCGAGGCCCTGTCGGCCAGGATCGTCGCGGCGGCCGAGAAGGCCGGCGGCAAGCTGCGGGGGTAGTACAAGACTCGCCCCCTCCGCGCCTTCGGCGCTCCTCCCCCGGAGGGGGAAGATGAAAACGCACTGACCCTCATCTTCCCCCTCCGGGGGAAGACGACCGCGACAGCGGTCCGTAGGGGGCAAGTGTCCAGAATCCAGACACCCAAGCCCAAGCTTCGAACAATCCGCCCACAACCGCGCCCGATCGCCCGTCTAAGCGGCAAGGTCTTGCGCAAAGCCCACGCCCACGCTACCTCTAGACAGCTCGCAAGGAGTTCTTGGGTCCCCATGGTTTCGCACCTCGTCCTCAACATCGTTTTCGCGACCGGCTTTACCGCCGTCGTGGCGATGTCGTGCGCCGCGACCATGATGTGGAACCAGATTAAAACCGTTCCAGTACGGACGGGGCAACGGCGCGCGAGATAGACTGAACGCAGCCGACGGATCGCAAGATCTTCAAAAGCCCCGCTTCCGAAAGGAGCGGGGTTTTTTGTTGCGCGTTTCGTCGGTCCTTCCACCACCCAGAGGGGACTGAGACATCCAATGAGCTACCTGCCTTCACCACCCGCCTTCCACAGTGACGACGACGGCGTCACCGTTCACCAGCTGTTGCTGGCCGCCCAGGACGCCCACAGCGCGCTGGACGCCGTGCGCCAGGGCCTGGCCGACAGCGGCGCCGAGCTGTGCAACCTGACCCTCAAGCCGGTCGGCCAGATCGTCGAGGCCAGCTTGCGCGTCCGCCACCTGGGCGACCAGGCCGCCCGCCTGCTGGCCCGCGACCTCGCCGCCTGGCCCGGCGTCAGCTCGGCCAGCGTCGAGCATCAGTGGGTGCGTCCGTGACACCGGACCCCGACAAACCGGGCGAGGACAAATTCGGCGCGGCCAAATTGGTCGAAGATCGCCGACGGCTGTTCCTCGTCACCGCCGAGGACACCCCCGACGCCCTGATGCGGGTGTTGGGCGTGGCCGGCGTCCAGCAGACCCGCCTGCGCGCCCTGACCGCCGCGCCCGACGGCCAGATCTTGACCATTCGCCTGGAGATCGACGACCAGGGCGAGGACCGCGCCCAGAGCCTGGCGGCGCGCCTGGCGGCCTGTCCGTCGGTGCGCGGCGTCGGTTTCGGCTGGCGGGCGTAACCAAACGCCGCGCGCGGACGTATCTAGGACGAAGGCCCGCCCGCGGGTCGTTGCCAAAGGATCTCCAATGCGCCGCCTGCTGAGCCTGATCGCCGCTTTCATCGCCCTGGCGGCTTTTCCCGCCCTGGCGGCCGCGCCCGCCAAGCCCAAGATCGCCACCGCCGTGTTCGCCGGCGGCTGCTTCTGGTGCATGGAGCACGACATGCAGGGCGTGCCTGGCGTGTTGAAAGTCGAGTCCGGCTACACCGGCGGCCACGTCGACCATCCCACCTATGGCGATGTCACCAGCGAGCGCAGCGGCCACTACGAGTCGGTGCGCGTCACCTTTGACCCGGCCAAGCTCGACTACGGTTTCCTGCTCTACAAGTACTGGAAGCTGGTCGACCCCACCGATGACGGCGGCCAGTTCTGCGACCGGGGGCCGTCCTACCGCCCCGCCGTGTTCGTCGATGGGCCCGAGCAGCGCCAGATCGCCGAGAAGTCCCGCGCCGAGGCCGCCAAGCGGCTGAAGACCGGCAAGATGGCTGCCCCGATCCTCGACCTGAAGACCTTCTGGCCGGCCGAGGACTACCACCGCGACTATGCCAAGCGGCACGCGCTGAACTATCAGGCTTACCGCATCGGTTGCGGTCGCGACCTGCGGCTCAAGCAGGTCTGGGGCGGCTGAGCGTCGCGCCTAAGGCGCCCCCGCCGTCATCAGGCCATCGCGAGATCCCGGCGAATATGGTGAAGTACCATCTTCGACGCCAAGGATTCGCCGATGCTCAAGCCCCGTCTGGAACTGATGCTGGAGCGCGGGCTGTTCGCCTCGCGCTGGCTGATGGCCCCGTTCTATGTCGGCCTGGTGATCGCCCTGTGCGCTCTGCTGGTGGTGTTCTTCCAGGAACTGTTCCACGAACTGCCGCACGTGCTGAGCATGACGCCGGAGGATGCGATCCTGCTGGCCCTGTCGCTGATCGACCTGTCGCTGGCGGCCAATCTTCTGGTGATCGTCACCCTGTCGGGCTACGAAAATTTCGTCTCCAAGATCGACACCGGCGCGCACGAGGATCGGCCCGAATGGATGGGCACGGTCGATTTTTCGGGCCTGAAGATGAAGCTGATCGCCTCGATCGTGGCGATCTCGGCCATCGCCCTGCTCAAGGCCTTCCTGAAGCTCAGCGAACTGAACACGCCGATCGACCAGCCCCGCCTGCTGTGGCTGGTGTTGGTTCACCTGTCCTTCGTCGTTTCAGGCGTGCTGCTGGCCCTGATGGACTGGCTCAACAGCAAGGTCACCAAGCACTGAAGCATTTTCGAGCGAAGTGGAGCCCGGTTCGCGTGAAGAAAATGCGCCAAACCCAACCTCTAGAGCACCGGCCAGGCGCAGTCAGGCCAGTGCTCTAGAACGGCAGGTAGCGCCGCTTCCGGCTGTAGCCGAGATAGCCGATATTGGCCCCCAGGCGCAAACCCACGCCGGCCCGGATCGGGGCCAGGATGATGTCGTCGGCCTTCTGATAGTTCACGCCCAGGCCGCCGATCAGATAGGCGGTGCCCTCGACACCCGGGAAGCGGCGGAAGATCGCGTCGGGATATTGCAGATTGTAGCACAGGGTGAACACCCGGCTGGCGTTGCCGCCCCAGTCCCAGCCGATGGACGGCCCCTGCCAGAAGGTCTCGAGGGTCGGCCGCCCCTTCATATACAGCAGGCCGCGGCCATAGCGCAGGCCCACGGCGATGGCGCCCGAGCCTTCCTCGCCGGCGATATAGCCGGTGGGCTGGCCCTTTTCGCGGAACACCTTCTCGATCGCGGCGCCGGCGCTCTCGGCCGTGACCCCCAGGAAATCGGAGGTGGCGCGGATCATCTCGTCGGCCGAATAGGTCTGGGCGACGCCGGTGTCATAGGCCGGCGTGGTCGAGCCGTTGGAAGGCGCGTCCTGAGCCAGGGCCGCGGAGGTCGCCGAGGCGCCCGCTGCGGCCATGCCCGACAGAATCAACTTGCGACGGTCCATGCTCGGCCTCTCGAAATGCGTGGCGCCACTCTCGCAGCCCATTGGGACCGGTTTGCGGCGCCTGGCTTTAAGGTTCGGTTAAGCATGAGGAAACCCGGCGGCCGCCACCGGCGATCGCCCTCTCGCGAAACGGCCCAAATGTGCTAGACGCGGGCGCATGACTTCTACGCCGCTCGACAAGATCCGTAATTTCTCCATCGTGGCCCATATCGACCACGGCAAGAGCACGCTGTCCGACCGCCTGATCCAGGAGACCGGCGGCCTGACCGCGCGCGAGATGAGCGCCCAGGTTCTCGACAACATGGACATCGAGAAGGAGCGCGGCATCACCATCAAGGCCCAGACCGTGCGTCTGGAATACAAGGCCGACGACGGCGAGACCTATATCCTCAACCTGATGGACACCCCCGGCCACGTCGACTTCGCCTATGAGGTCAGCCGCTCGCTCGCCGCCTGCGAGGGCTCG
>JAHINZ010000132.1 GCA_018895795.1 Alphaproteobacteria bacterium | reverse complement strand
GTGAACCCGGCCATCCGCTCCACCCTCGAGGCGGCGGCGCTGTGCAAGATGGCCGACCGGGGCCAGATCACCGGTGGGCTCCTCGACGGCCCGCTGGCCTTCGACAACGCCATCAGCGAGGCGGCGGCCAAGGAAAAGGGCATCGTCTCGCTGGTCGCGGGGCGAGCCGAGGTTCTCGTCGTGCCGAACCTTGAGGCGGGCAACATGCTGGCCAAGCAGTTGACCTTTCTCGGCGGTGCCGATGCGGCCGGCGTCGTCCTCGGAGCCCGGGTCCCAATCATTCTCACCAGCCGCGCCGACAGTCTGCGCACCCGCCTGGCCTCCTGCGCCTTGGCCGTGCTGATGGCCCGCGCCGCGACCAAGGCGGCGCCGGGACTGGCGGAGCCCGTCTGATATGACCCGCGCTATCGCCTGCCTCAACGCCGGCTCATCGAGCATAAAGTTCGCCTTGTTCATCCTGGCGGCGGATGGTCCGCGCCACGCGGCCGCCGGTAAGCTCGAAGGCATCGGCGTGTCCCCTCGGCTGGTGGCGCGCGACATCAGCGGCGCGATCCTGATCGATCGCGCTTGGGACCATGGCGCGGACCTGACCCACGAAGTCCTGCTGCGGGATATTTTCGAATGGGCCGGCGCCCATCTCGAGGGTCGAGAGATCGTCGGCCTTGGACATCGGGTGGTGCATGGCGGCGGTCGGTTTTCCGCGGCGGTGCGCCTTGACGATCAGGTGCTGACGACCCTCGAGACCTTTTCCCCGTTAGCTCCTCTGCATCAGCCGCACAATCTGGCCGCCATTCGCGCCATTCAGGCCTTGGCCCCGGATCTGCCTCAGGTGGCGTGTTTCGACACCGCCTTTCACCATGACATGCCTGAGAGCGCCACGCGCCTGGCCCTGCCCCGCGCCCTGCACGATGAAGGTATCCGCCGTTATGGATTCCACGGCCTGTCCTACGAATATATCGCGCGCCGACTGGGCGAGATCGATCCGGATCTCGCCACTGGCCGGGTGATCGCGGCCCACCTTGGCAATGGCGCCAGCCTCTGCGCGATGCGCGGCGGCAAGAGCCTCGACACCACGATGGGCTTTACCGCGCTCGACGGTTTGGTGATGGGCACACGCTGCGGATCCATTGATCCGGGCGTGGTCCTGTATCTGCTGTCCCAGCGGGGTATGCGCCCAGACGAGGTCGAACGGCTGCTCTATGCCGAGAGCGGCCTACTGGGTGTCTCCGGCCTCTCGAGCGACATGCGGGCGCTGCATCAGAGCGACGATCCGCGCGCGGCCGAGGCGATCGACCTGTTCACCTGGCGCGCGGCGCGCGAGGTCGGCGCCCTGATCGCCTCGCTCGGCGGGCTCGACGGTCTGGTGTTCACGGCCGGCATCGGCGAGAATGATCCACTTGTTCGGGCGATGATCTGCGAGCGTCTGGCCTGGATGGGCTTGGTGCTCGATCCCGAGGCCAACCAACGCAACGCCCCGCTGATCAGCGCGCCCGCCAGCAAGGTCGCGGTACGGGTGATTCCGACCGATGAGGAAAGCATGATCGCTATCCATACGGTCAACACCCTGGGCTTGAACAACCAGCGCTGAGGCCAGCATGATCGGCGCCGTCATAGCGCTCCACCGTTCGGATTGGAACAGCCTCAACCCGCCGCCACGGCGTGAGACGGATGGCGCGCGCGGCCATATCGCCAGACGAGCGCCGGCAGCAGCACCAGGCTGGCGAGGGTCGAGGTCATCAGGCCTCCCAGGATAACGATGGCCATTGGGCCTTGGATCTCGCGCCCGGCCTGGCCGGTCTGGATCGCCAGCGGCAAGACGCCCAGCGCCGTGACCAGGGCCGTCATCAGGATCGGCGTCACCCGCTCGCGCGTTGCCTGGGCCAGAGTCGCCAGCGACCAGTCATGGCCTTCCACGGCGATCAGATGCTCCAGATGCGACATCAGCAGGATCGCGTTGCGCGCCGCGACCCCGAACAGGGTGACGAAGCCGACCAGCGAGCCGAGTGAAAGACTTGCCCCCGTGAGCGCCACCGCCACGACGCCGCCGACCAAGGCGAATGGCGCCGAAGACAAAATCAACCCCACGACACGGCCGTCGCCAAAGGTGATCAGCAGCACGGCGACGACCGCGATCAGGGCAATGGCGATGTTGAACAGCAGTTGCTGCTGGGCCGCCCGAGCGCCGGCCGCCGTGCCCGCATAGTCGACATAGACGCCGGGCGGCAACTTGACCTGACCGGCGATCGCGTCTTGCACCGCCCGAGTTACCTTCCGCGCCTCCCTGGGCGGCGGATTGGTGGTGATGACCTGACGCTGACGTCCCCCTTCGTGGGCGACGCTGGTGCGGCCCTCGGTAAGATAGACGTTAGCCACGGCCCTGAGAGGCACGACGACGCCCGTCGTGGACCGGATCAACAGGTCGCCGACCGCTTCGGGATCCTGGCGGGTTTCCGGCGTAGTGGTCACGGCGATGTCGATCGCCCGGCTCTCTTGATAGACTTGCGCGGCGACCGCGCCCTGATAGGCGGTCTGGACGGCGTCCAGAACTTCAGAAGGCGACAGGCCATAACGGGCCATGGCCAACAGGTCGAGATCAACCCGGACAACCGGCGTGCTCGGCGGGGTCTGGACCTTGACGTCGACCGCGCCCGGAACCCTTTCCATCACGGCGGCGATGTTGGCCGCGACCCTGTCCAACGTGTCGAGATCGGCGCCGTAAACGCCCACGGCCAAGGCCGCGGTCTCGCCGGACAGCGACTCGCCGATCCGGTCGCCGAGGAAGGTCAGCACCTCCGTCTCCAGCCCAGGATAGCTGTCCAGGGTCTCATGAATGGCGGCCTGGATACGATCCTGGTCCTTGCCCGACAGCTTGGGCTTCAGCTCGACATGAAATTCGCTGCGTTCCGTGCCCCAGGTGTCTTCGCCGCCTGAAGCGCGGCCGATCTGTTGCTCGACGCTTTGAATACCCGGCACGGCCAGCAGGTCGTGGGTGATCCCCTCCCCGTATTTGCGCATCACCGCCAGAGAGGTTCCGGGCGGCCCGGCGACGCTCAAAACGAAATGGCCTTCGCGGAAGCTGGGCAAAAGCTCGGAGTTGAACAGCATCAAGCCGCCCGCGGTGACCGCCGTCGCCAGCACCGCCCCGATCACGGCCATCATCGGCCGTCCGGCGGCGCGAACCAGCAGCCTTTCATGCCACGCCTTGGCGCGCACGATCGCCCGGGGCTCATCCGGCAGACGGGTATTGGCCAGCAACAGCAGGCACAGCGGCGGCGTGACGACGATGGCGACCGCCAGCGAGGCCACGGTCGCCAGGATGAAGGACGCGGCCAGAGGCGAGAAGAACGCGCCTTGCAGCCCG
>JAHINZ010000131.1 GCA_018895795.1 Alphaproteobacteria bacterium | reverse complement strand
TCAGGCCGACACCGGCGAAGGTCCCAAATGGCGGGCCGGCGGCATCCTGATCCAGTCGATCGCCGGCGACGAGACGCGCGGCGAGACCCAGGAAGCCTGGCGGCACGCCCAGGCCTTCTTCGAGACCACCGGCGAGGATGAGCTGATCGATCCGTTGCTGAGCACGCCGACCCTGCTGTGGCGGCTGTTCAATGAGGACGGCGTGCGTCTGATCGACGAAAAGCCGCTGCGCGCCTTCTGCCGCTGCTCGGAAGACCGGATCGGCGTGGTGATCCAGTCGTTCACCGACGAGGAAAAGGCCGAGATGGTCGAGCCCGACGGCAAGATCCACGTGACCTGCGAATACTGCTCTCGGGTCTATGCGCTGGCCCCTGACGCGGTGGGCTGAGGCTTGATCCACGCCGCCGACGCGCGGTCGGCGGCGTGGACCTTCGGTCAGCGCGGTGTTACGGGCAACACCGTGACATGGGGTGACGACAAGCCTCTGGATGGCTTGGTGTCGAGCACGCTGATCTCGGCGTGAGACGGCGTGGGCGCGGCGTCCGCGAGCGTGTGGACGATGACGGCGGTTGTCCCGCCCTTGTGGCCGACCTCATGCACCACCGGCGCGCCGCGCGTGGCGATGACGCCGCCGTCTTCGCCCTTCAGGATCAGGCTCACGGCGTTGGGGCTCAGGGGCGCTTCGAAGGCCGTTCGCGTGATCACCAGCTGAACTTCACGCGCGCCGGTCACCAGGTTTCGGGTCAGGTCCGCCGAGACGAGCTTGTCGCCGGTCCGCAGACCGACGGGCGCGCCCGTCGCGGTCGACGCCGCCGCGACCATGGCTTTGTTCAGAGCGGGCGCGGTGCCTGAGCCGTTGACGGTCCAGGTTCTGGTCACCAGCACGGCGCTGTTGGTGGTGTTGATGAGATTGCCCTGGAACTCGTACGCCACCGTATAGGCGGTTCCCGCGGTCACATGGTAGAATCCGGGGGTGTCCGACATCGAGAACGCGCAGCCGGTCGCCTGGCTGGGCGTATAGTTGTCCAGGGGGCCCGTGGGGCACGAGCGGTGACCGTAGGCCGTGCAGGTTCCCGACGGACAGCCATCCTCCTGATAGACGGCCGAAAGCGTCGTGCCGAGCGCCGCGCAGAGGGTGAGCGGGACCGATGACCCGCCGGCCGACAGCGCGCCCTTCACATATTGCCGATACTCGCCGGCCGCGCAGGTTTCACCCGCCCCGCAGGTGAAGGTGGCGGTGTTGTTGAAGGTGGCGGTGAAGTTCCCACCGTTGAAGGTCGGGGCCAGATTGCCCGCCGGCGTGTTGAATGAGGAATAGCTCAAGGCCATGGGATAGCTCCTGAAATGGATCGCTCGGTCGGGCGCGTCAAGGCGGTCCGCCAGAGCGTGAGGTGGAAGAAAGGGCGGAGGGCCGAAGCGGTCGGCGCGCTATCCGTCCGATTTGAAAATAAATTTCCAATGGATCAGGTTGGTGTGACGGTAAAAGTTCCATTGGCGTTGTATTGAACGCTTATGGTGTCGTTTCCTGTCGAGAAATCACAGATAGCGGAATTGGATGTACTGTATGAAATGATCGATCCGACGGGAAAATCGCCGAATTTCACGTAGTAAATCGGAGTAGGGCTGCAATATATTGATGAATTTGGGTTAGGTGAAATGAAGCTAGATAGGATGATGCTCCCATCCTGATTGATCGATGCGCAGCCACAATAGAGATCGAGCGATGTGGAGGGTGAAAACGGCGGGATTTGTACGCCGAAGCAACCCGCTTGGAGGCCCGATTGATAGGTCGGGGCCGATAGGCCAAGAGGCGACACCGTAAGAGCAGAGAAATTTTCGACGACCTGGCTTGGCGTGGATGTCGTCAAGTCGATCGGCTGTATGGCGGACGCCTGACTGGTCGCGGCGCTGACGTTGACCAGGGAAATACGGGCGTTGAAGTCCTCCATATTCGAAGGTGAAATGTTGCTGGTCGTTCCGACGTAGTTTTGCGTGTCGAATGAGAAATTCAGTTGAGCGCCAGAGCTCGCGTTCGGCGCCAGAGGGCCGTACGCTAGGCTACTGGACATGATGTCGGTCGTTATGCCGGCAAATGAAGCTTGCGCCTGAAAGGCATAGAAATTGCCAGTCGTACTGGATAGATTTTTGATAATTATTTTGTACTTTGAAGTCATTTAACCTGCCCTTTGAGGAAGGTGCTAATTTTCCAAAGCAATTCCGATGATTTGGCGCATGCTTCAATATTTGTGTGGGTGGGCCCTATCGTGGCCCACCCACACAAAAAATCTGAAATTGCTCAATAGTATTATTGAATGATTTGTGTCTGCCACGTGCCGTCGGTGTTCAGCGTCACGTCGATAATGGAATGGCCGCCGGTGAAATCACAGACAGCGGCGTTGACGCTGGAGGCCGTGAAATCCATGACGGTGCCGGGCGTATAGTTGCCGGTCTGGACGTAATATTTGAGGATCGGCTGGCAATCCGTATTGTTGGCGGGGTTGGCCATCACGAAGTTGGACAGCGTGATGCCGCCGTTCACCTCGACCGCCGAGCCGACATTGTAGATGGCGGGCGGCTGGTAGGAGGGGGTCGTGATCCGGAAGGCGCCCGGCTGCACGCCCACGCCGGCCGCCGGCTGCAACAGGCCCAGGGGGCTGACGGTGGCGGTGGTCCAGTCGTTGGCCGTGCCCGAGGCCGGCGCCAGATCGATGGCTCGGCTGGCCGAGGCATAGCCCGACGAGCTGCCGACCGCGGGCGGGTTGGTGGCCTGTTGAATGCCCGCATAGAACTGCATGTTGACCTGGAACGTCAGCATGGCCCCGGTGGCGCCGTAGTTCCCGAGGTAATCGGAGTACAGGCTGTTGCTGTAGACCTGAGTGCCGCCCGTATAGGCGGCGGGCTGTTGAAAGAAATAGAAACCCTGAGTAGCGCTCTCAAGATTTTTTACGTTGATGGTCAGTAGAGTGGACATTTTTTATCTCCCTGAATTTGGTTCTCGAGGAATTTTGGCGGAAAATTCGCCATTTTCGCTCCGCTAGAATTTCGAATTTCGATCCATGCTTCGCGTCCCTCGATCAGCAGGTTGCGATAGTTCAGGCGGATATACCACGAGAGGTTGTTTACCCCGGGTATATTTGATCGGGAAAATTCACCTATGGTTGATTTGTGCTGGGGGGCTCGGAGGTCGGCCTCTTTCGGATCTCCCGGGTCAGGGTGATCAGCAGCTTGGCGATCCGGGGCGGACGCGCCCGAAGCTCGCCGATGAGATCGAGCTCAACCTCGGTCAAGTGGTCGGGCAGCAGCCAATCCGGTCCATTTCGTCCCATCAGGAACCAGTCCAGAGATATGTCGAGCACCCTGGCAAGATTACAGGCGTGATCGACCGACATCGCATGCCCCTGCGTCCATTTTGTTATCGCGGCCGGTGAAATATTGAGATCAGCGGCCAGCGCTATAGCTTTGCGATGTCCTCGTATGATCATTGCCTGCTTGAGCCGCGCGCCGCGTTCTATTTGGGTTTGCTGGTCAATCATTTAACGTCCTCCAGAATGCAACTGAGAGGATGTTGTGATATTTATTGCTCGCGATAGGGGAATTCAGAGCCCCGTTCGGCGTTGACTACCCATATCCGGCAGCGGCCGGGTTCGAGGCAAAGCCGATCCCCACGCCCCGCTAAATGAGCCGTGTTTTCAATATGTTTGGAGGATCGGATCGGGCGCCGCCGCGCGCAAGGCTGGTCGCGTCTTAGTTGTAGCGCCGCGCCGCGCCGGGCAGGTGCAGAGAGAATTCGGGAATCTCGGCGTCGAACACGTCGCCGCCTTCGGTCATCATCTGATAGCTGCCGCGCATGGCGCCCGACGGGGTCGGCAAGGGGCAGTTGGAGACGTAGCGGAACGCTTCGCGGGCCTTCAGTTCGGGCTGCTCGCCGACCACGCCGGAGCCCTCGACCTCGTTGCAGCGATTGAGCCCATCGGTGATCGCCCAGCGGCGGGCGACCAGATGCACGGTCTCGGCGCCGTGGTTCTCGATCTCGACCGTGTAGGACCAAAGATAGAGGCCGTCCTCGGGCGAGGATTCCTCGGGCAGATACACCGGGGCCACGCGCACCAGGATGTCGCGTGTGCGGGCCTCATAGATGCCCGTGTCGGCGCCGCGGCGTCGACGGATACGCTGCAACGGCAGCCCATTTTCACGCCTGGTCGAGCGCACGGGTCACATCTCGCGTCAGATCGGCAAGGCTTTCGAGGCCGACCGACAGGCGCACGCCGCCTTCGGTGACGCCCAGCGACGGGCGTTCGGCTTCGGGCACCGAGCGGTGGGTGGTGGTCGGCGGGTGGGTGGCCATCGATTTGGCGTCGCCCAGATTGTTGGAGATATCGACAATCTCCAGCGCGTTGAGGAACTTGAACGCCGCTTCCCGGCTGCCCAGGTCCAGCGCCACCACGGTGCCGCCGCCGCTCATCTGCGACAGGGCGACATTGTGGCCCGGATGGTCGGGCCGGAAGGGATAGAGCACCTTCTGGGTCTTCTTGTGCTCGGCGATCACATTGGCCAGGGCGAGGGCGGTGTCGGCCTGGCGGCGCACCCGCAGGTCCAGGGTCTCCAGGCCCTTGACCAGGACCCAGGCGTTGAACGGCGACAGCGACGGGCCGGTGTGGCGCAGCATGTCACGATAGCATTCCTCGGCGATCGCCTCGCTGGTCAGGATGGCCCCACCCAGAACCCGGCCCTGGCCGTCGATATGCTTGGTGGCCGAATAGACCACGATATCGGCGCCCAGCTTCAGCGGCTGCTGGAAGATCGGTGTGGCGAAGACGTTGTCGACAATGACCTTGGCCCCGACCGCGTGGGCGATCTCGGACACCGCGCGGATGTCGGTGATCTCAAGCACGGGGTTGGAGGGCGTCTCGATCAGCACGGCCTTGGTGTTGGGGCGCATGGCCGCTTCCCAGGCCTTGGGATCGGTGGCGTCGACAAAGGTGG
This sequence comes from Alphaproteobacteria bacterium, assembly GCA_018895795.1. Lineage (GTDB taxonomy): Bacteria > Pseudomonadota > Alphaproteobacteria > Caulobacterales > Caulobacteraceae > Caulobacter. The sequence continues at coordinate 4,707 of JAHINZ010000131.1, read as the reverse complement.
TCTCGACCCCAAAGCGCGGCAGCCACTCGGAGATCAGCCAGCGGCACGAGCCGAACAGGGCGCGGCCGGCCACCACGTGATCGCCGGCGCGAACCAGGCCCATCAGCGAGGCGTTGATCGAGGCCATCCCGGTCGCCTGGGCGCGGCAGACTTCCGCGCCCTCCAGCAGGGCCAGACGGTCCTCGAACATCTTCACGGTCGGATTGTTGAACCGCGTATAGACGAAGCCCGGATCCTCGCCGGAGAAGCGGCGATCGGCCCCCTCGGCGGTGTCATAGGTGAAGCCCTGGGTCAGATAGAGCGCCTCGGCGGTCTCCATATATTGCGAACGCGCCAGTCCCCCGCGGATCAGCTTGGTCGCGATGTCCCAGTCTTTCGGGTCCTCGGCCACGGGGTGTTCCTTCTTCGGCGCGGAAAAGGCCGGCATAAGGGGTTCAGCGAGACGCAGGGTCAAGGCGATGCGGTCTGATTTCAACATCAGAATTGCTTGAGGCGAGCCGGCGTCGCTCCAGCCTTGCCTTCCAGGCGAGCTTTAGCGACTGTCGCGCCAATGACCGACGCCCACGCCGCGGGGATTCTGCCCTGCCAGACCATCGAAGACCTCATCGCCCAGGAGGCGATCACCTCGCAGACGCCGTTCGACGTCGATCAGGTGCAGCCCGCCAGCCTGGACCTGCGGCTGGGCGCGCGCGCCTGGCGGGTCCGCGCCTCGTTCCTGCCGGGCCTGGGTCGTCGCGTGACCCAGCGCCTCAAGGACGTGGCGATGCACGAGCTGGACCTGACCAAGGGCGCGGTGCTGGAAAAGGGCTGCGTCTATATCGCCGAGCTGCAGGAGAGCCTGGCCCTGCCGGCCAATATCTCGGCGCGCGGCAATCCCAAGAGCTCGACCGGGCGGGTGGATGTGTTCGTTCGCCTGCTGACCGATCACAGTCGCGCTTTCGACGATGTCGACGCCGGCTATGAAGGCCCCCTCTATATGGAGATCGCGCCTCAGACCTTCTCGGTGCTGGTGCGCTCCGGCACGCGGCTGAACCAGCTGCGCCTGAAGCGCGGCGAACCGGTCAAGCTGTCGGTTCGCAGCGTCGGGGTGGATCTGTCGCCCGGCATGGGCGGCATTGTCGGCTTCCGCGGCCGCCGCCATGCGGGCGTGGTGGATCTGGACCACGAGGACGGCCACGATCCGCGCGACTTCTGGGAGCCGCTGGAAACCCGCCATGGCGAGCTGCTGCTGGATCCCGGCGAGTTCTACATCCTGGCCTCCAAGGACGATATCGAGATCCCGGTCATGGAAGCGGCCGAGATGACGCCGATCGATCCGTCGGTGGGTGAATTCCGCGTCCACTATGCCGGCTTCTTCGATCCGGGCTTCGGCACCGAGGAGGCCCTGGCCGTCGGCTCCAAGGGCGTGCTTGAGGTGCGCAGCCACGAAACGCCGTTCTTGCTGGAGGACGGCCAGACCGTCGCGCGGCTGGTCTATGAGCCCCTGACCGCCCGTCCGGCGCGGCTGTACGGTGAGGGCGGCTCGCACTACCAGCGCCAGGGGCTGAAACTGTCCAAGCATTTCAAGGCCTGGCGCTGAGCCGGCGCGCCGCGGTGCGGGATTCTGCGCGGCCGTAAAGCTGTTTTACGGGAGCCTCGGTGTCGCATCGGATGTCGCGCGACACGGCGTCACACTACATCTGGTGTCTCTTTTCCTGCCTAGCTCAAGTGCTAGTTATGAGGGGCGGCGGGCCAGGGGCTCAAGTCGAGCCTCGAGTTGGCCCGTTGCGCTGGAGTACCGAGCTTGGCCCAATCGCGTCCTGATCCCTTCGCCATCCTCTCCAAGCGCGTCCAGGCTTGGGAATCCTGCCCCCGCATTCCGGGCTGCGACAAGGCCATGTGGCGTCAGGACGCCGATGGACGGGTCATTCGCTGGGCGGATTTCGGCGACCGCTTCTCGCACTATGGCTGGGAAATGCGGATGCGCCCCAGCACCGGTCTGCTGGGCCGGACCTTCCATCGCCAGACGGTCGAGGCGATCCACTGGCGGGGCGTCCTGGGCGGCGACGCGCGCGATGTGTTCGACCTGCCCAGGGCGGCTTGATCGACCGTCTCGACGACGGGCTCGCCTTACATTTAGTCGATGCTCCCATACAAAATGAAAAGCACCCTTGACATGTCACATCGCTAAATGACAAATACCCTTGTCATTTAGGTTGGGGCGCTTGTCATGAATGCGAAGGTTACGAAGTCCGGCGCGCGCGAAGCGCTGGCCCAGAAGATCCTGATCGGTTGCGGCCTGTTCGGGGGTCTGGTCGGCGCGGCCATGGCCGTCCTAGACCAGCAAGGCGTGGTCGTACCGCGCGCGCTGCTGGCGCTGGCCGCGATCGCGGCGATCGGCGTCTGCGGCTGGGTGACGGTGATCTATTGGCGCAATGTCGATGAAGCCGCGCGCGAGGCCCACAAGTTCGCGTGGTTCTGGGGCGGAAGCGGCGGACTGCTGCTGGCCCTGCCGATCCTGGCCATGCTCGACACCCCCAAGCTGGAGGCCCTGTTCGGGGCCGGCGGCGACCCGGCGCGATGGGTCTGGCTCGGGGTGTTCGGGCTGCTGCTGCTGCAGTTGGCCGGCTATGGCCTCGTCTGGGCCGGCTGGTGGCTGATCCGCCGCCGTTGAGCCCTCGAACCGATTTGGAGACCACCGTCATGCGCCAACCGATGACGCCGCCGATGCGGCGCTATCTCGCCCGCTTCGTCCCGGCCATGCTGGCCTATGTCGGGGTGCTGGTCGGATCGCTCTGGGTGATCCGACACCTGGCCCCGACCGGACCGCTGCTGTGGGCGCTGGCCGTCGCGCCGGCCTTACCGGTGATCGCCGTGATCGCGATCATGGGGCTGTATCTGATGGAGGAGACCGACGAGTTCCTGCGGTCGGTGCTGGCGCAGTCGATGCTGTGGGGGATCGGGGTGACCCTGACCGTCACCACGGCCTGGGGCTTTCTCGAGAACGCCGATCTGCTGCCGCATCCGCCCCTGTACCTGATCTTCCCGCTGTTCTGCGCCAGCATGGGGCTGGCCCAGCCGCTCGTGCGCTGGAGGTATCAGTGAAGAACCGCCTGAAGGTTCTGCGGGCCGAGCGCGACTGGAGCCAGGCCGACCTGGCCGACCGGCTGGAAGTCTCGCGCCAGACCGTCAACGCCCTGGAGACGGGCAAATACGATCCCAGCCTGCCGCTGGCCTTCAAGATCGCCCGTCTGTTCGACCAATCCATCGAAACCATTTTCCAGGACGAGGCCTGAGGCCTGTCAGACAGGAGCGTCGCCATGACTGTTGCGTCGAAGTTCCCAAAGTTTTTCGCCACCCCCAAGGGCCGTGTCGTCGCCGGTCTGAGTCTCGCCGGCGGCGTGGTCGGGTTCAGCGCCGGCATGCTGATCGGCAAGCTGGAAAAGGGCGGGGCCTTGAGCCTCGAAACCCTGGGCTGGTCCGATATCCTGTCGGGCCTCATCGCCCTGATGCTGATCGCCACGGGCCTGATGGTGCTGCTGGTCAGCTTCAGCCGCAAGGCTTCGGGTCGCCTGCTGGATCCGCTGAGCCAGCGGGACGCGACCCGGGCCCAGGCCTCCTACTACCGGCAGCAGGGTGTCGTCGCGCTGCTGGCCGGCCTGATGCTGTCGGCGCCGGTCTTGCTGCTCGCGGCGCAGGATCCGCCGCCCTTCGAGCTCGCGGCCGCCGTGATGACCGGCATCGTGGCGCTCTTCCTGCTTCAGACCCTGGTCAATCTGACCCTCTGGTTCCGCAGCGATGAGCTGGTGCGACGGGTGATTTCCGAGACCGGCGCGGTCACCTTCTGGATCCTGCAGGGCGCTCTGTTCCTGTGGGCGGCCGGCGAGAAACTATCCCTGCTGCCGGCCCTGTCGCTGTGGGACGCCGTGAGCCTGATGATGGCCGCCTATCTGCTGATCTCAGCCCTGGTTTCCGGCCGCCGCGGCCTGGGCTGATCCCGGTCGAGCCTCCTAAACCCTTCCTTCCAGCAACGGACTTCGTCCCATGAAACGCCTGCCCTCCGCGCGCCTGTTCGCTTGCCTGATCGCCATCCTCGCCGCGATCGGCGTGTTCGGCGGCCATCACGCCCACGCGGCCCCCTCGACGGTCTCGGACCGTATCGCCGTCACCGTCACGGGGAAGGGCCCCGACGTCGTGTTGATCCCCGGCCTGGCCTCGTCCGGCGCGGTCTGGGACGACACCGTCAAGCAATTGTCCGGACACTATCGCGTTCATGTCGTCCAGGTGGCCGGGTTCGCCGGGGCGCCCGAAGGCGGCAACGCCCAGGGGCCGGTGCTGGACCCGCTGGTCGAGGCCGTCGACGCCTATATCAAGTCGGCGGGGCTGAAGTCGCCGGCCGTGATCGGCCACTCGATGGGCGGCCTGACCGGCCTGATCCTGGCGCGTCGCCATCCCGAGGACCTGAGCCGCCTGCTGATCGTCGACAGCCTGCCCTTCTTCTCGTCGCTGTTCTCGCCGGCCGCCACGGCCGAAGGCATGAAGCCCCAGGCCGCCGCCATGCGCGACGCCACCATCGCCATGAGCGCCGACGCCTTCGCCAGCCAGCAGGCGATGACCCTGCCGCGCATGGTCAAGTCGCCGGACGGCCAGAAGGCCGCCCTGGCCTGGTCGGTCGCCTCGTCGCAATCGGTCGTGGCTCGCGCCCTGTACGACCTGCTGACCACCGAC
>JAHINZ010000130.1 GCA_018895795.1 Alphaproteobacteria bacterium | reverse complement strand
CTCCTTCTTCTTGGCCTTCATGATATTGGGCAGGGAGGCGTAGCGCGGCTCGTTGAGGCGCAGGTCGGCGGTGATCACGGCGGGCAGATCCACGTCCAGCACCTGCAGGCCACCGTCGACCTCACGGGTCACGGTCGCCTTGCCGCCGGCGATCTCGACCTTCGAGGCGAAGGTCGCCTGCGGCCAGCCGAGGATCTGCGACAGCATCTGGCCGACGGCGTTGTTGTCGCCGTCGATGGCCTGCTTGCCCATCAGAACCAGGCCCGGCTGTTCTTCACCAATCACGGCGGCGAGTAGCTTGGCGACGGCCAGCGGCTCGGGATCGGCGTCCGTATTGATCAGGATGCCGCGGTCACCGCCCATGGCCAGGGCCGTGCGGATGGTTTCCTGGGCCTGAGCCGGGCCGATCGAGACGATCACCACCTCGGTGGCGACGCCCTTTTCCTTGAGACGAACGGCTTCTTCCACCGCGATCTCACAGAAGGGATTCATCGACATTTTCACGTTCGCCAGATCGACGCCCGTCTGGTCCGCTTTCACGCGAACCTTCACATTGTAATCAATAACCCGTTTTACCGGGACAAGGACCTTCATCGGGTTTCACCGCCTCCAGGCTGCGTTTCTCCTGCGTGGGCACGGAATTACCTCTTCCGCACCGCAATGCAAGTTTCCCCTCGCGTTAGCGTAAGCTGCTGACGCGAGGGGCTCGAACAACTGTACGACACTTCGCTGGCCCCGTCCGCCCATGCGGCGCGACGGCGCGAAAGGACTGGTCAGACTTTCAGGCGGCGATTAAACAGCCGCCCATGAACCGCACGATCAATCGCCTGAAGAACATCTTCGTCGGCCTGTTCCTCGTCAGCTGCGCCGCGGTGTTCGCCTATCATTATATGTGGGTATGGCCGAAGGCGCGCTGCGAAGCCCAGGGTCGCCCGTGGGCCGCGAAGTGGATGCGTTGCGCGCGAGTCTATTCGATCGAGACGATCACCCAGCGCCCGCTGAACCTGCCGCCGATCAATGGCGAAAAGGCGACGCCTCCCGCCGCCACGCCGGTCCCAGCCAAGAAGTAGATCCTCAGCGCGTCGCGCCGGGCTTCCACAGAACGTCGCCGGCGCCCTTGTCATTGGTCCAGCGGGCCGCGACGAACAACAGGTCCGACAGGCGGTTGAGATATTTCAGCGCCGGTTGACCGACGATCTCACCCTCGGTTTCCGCCAGTTGGACGACCGCGCGCTCGGCGCGGCGGCAGACCGTGCGCGCCACATGCAGCGCCGCCGAGGCGGGCGATCCCGCCGGCAGCACGAAGGAGGTCAGAGCGCCCATCTCGCCGTTCAGCCGATCGATCTCCTGCTCCAGACGATCCACCTGGCTTTCGACGATGCGCAGAGGCTCCCACGCGGGCTTCTCATGCTGCTCGGGCGTGGCCAGGTCCGCACCCAGATCGAACAGGTCGTTCTGGATTCGCTCCAGCATGGCGTCGAGCTGGAGATCCTGCGCGGTGTATTGTCGCGCCACGCCCAGACAGGCGTTGGTTTCGTCGACGCCGCCATAGGCCTCGACGCGCAAGGACGCCTTGCTGACCGGGGCTCCCGTGGCCAGCCGAGTCGAGCCGTCATCGCCCGTGCGGGTGTAGATCCTGTTTAACGTGACCATGGGTCGCAGACCGCCGTTATCGATTTTCAGCGCGTGCGCCACCAGAATGCGGCGACGAGCACAAGGATGGCCACGAACTGCAGCACAACGCGAAGCCGCATCAGCTTGTTGGAATAGGAGCGTCCAAAATCGCCGCCCCGGAACAGCGCGAAGAGACCGCCGCCGAGGGCGAGGAGCACCGCCAGAAGCGCCGCGGGTACGAGGAAGTCGAAGAGTCTGTCCATGGCCGCAGAATAGGCGGTTGAACCGAGCTTGACCACTAGGCTCTGCACTCGCGGAACGATGTCCGTTGAGCAAATTCGTCGAACGAGTTCGCTGAGATGTTTTGTCGCACTGGAAAGTTGCGACCGGTATCATATATGTCGCTGATGCCGATGTTCGGCGATTTCGGGTTTATCCAGCGGTTGCAATCGCGCCAATACGGCGATATGGCCGCCGCTTCGTTTTTGAACTATGCGTTCGTTGAACATGATCACCTCCTCACCGCAGATCATTCAACGCTTCATTCCCAGCGGGGAGGCAGGAGAAAGAAGCATGGCAAAGACAACACAAGCCAACGCCGCGCTCTCCGCGTCCGAACGCGATGACGCCATGGCGGAAGTCCGCCAGCTGATCACGGACCTCCGCGACGCCGCGCAGGATGGCCGCAAACTGGCGAGCCGATATGCCGACGTCCTTCAAAACGTCGTCGATGAATACTGTACCGAGTTCGAGAAGCGCGCCGAGGCCGCTCTGGCTCGCCTGGAGGCCGCCGCATGAGCTTTGTTTCCGTCAATATCGAGTCCGCGACAGACTCTCCCGTGAAGTTGACCCGTCGCGCCTTGGCCAAGCAACGCACGCGCGAACGCGTGCTGTCAGCGGCCCGCCGTCTGTTCAGCGAGCGCGGTTATGAAGGCGCCACGATCCGCGATATCGCCCAGGCCGCCGGGATGTCGACGGGCGCGGTGTTCGCCAGCTTCGCCGACAAGTCCGAATTGTTCGACGAGATCCTGACCGCCGACTACGAGGCCATCTGCGCCCAGATGGTTCAGGCCGCCCGCTCGGGCGCCAGCGCCGACGAAGCGCTGCTGGGGCTGTTCGGCGTCGCCTACGCCTTCCATCTTGAGCAGCTTCCCCTGCTACGGGCCGGTATTGCGGTGTCATGGACCCACAGTGAAGCCGCCGAGCGCAAATCCCGCAGCGACCTCAAGCATATCTTTCGCCTGATCGCCGAAGTCATGCAGCGCGGCGTCGATCAAGGTCAGCTCAGGGGTGATATTGACTTAAAGCTCTTGGCTGAAATCACCTGGGACGTTTATGTCGCAAACTATCGCCGCGCCGTTTATGACGGCTGGACGGTGGAGGCGTTGCTGGCGCGGCTTTCAGATCAACTGAAAATTATATTCGCGGCCGCTCGCGCCTGACTACCTGACTACAGGGCGCCCCGTCGGGGCGGGGCGTCCTTGATCACAATCAGACTCTAGCGTGTTCGAGGGGGACGGGCTTGGGCGTAAGGGATGAACAGAAACAGGCGACGCGGGAGAGGGTCCTAGAGGCCGCTCGCGACCTGTTCAACGACGTCGGCTACGAGGAAACCACCATCCGCGCCATCGCGGAGCGGGCGGCTGTCTCGGTCGGCAGCGTTTTCACGACCTTCGCGTCAAAGGCCGAAGTGCTCAGCCACGTGATGGAGCGCCGGCTCGACGACCTGTATCTCGAATTCGACCGGGTCCTGCCCTATCTGCGGGGCGCGACGGCGGACCGACTCTGTTCGATCTTCGCCATCCATTACGAGTTCGAGACCCGCCGGGTGAAGCTGTTCCTGGCCCACATCGCGGCCTCCTACAGCCCCAGCCTGGATCCAGGGGTCAAGCCCTACGGACGCAACCAGCGCCTGACCGACATGCTGTGCGACGTGCTGGCCGAAGGCGTCAAGCGCGGCGAAGTGCGCGCCGATCTCGACCGGCAACTGGCGATCGACGTGCTCAAGGCCGTCTATGCCTGGAACTATCGCATGGCGGCCAGCGCAGGCGGCAAGGGCGACGCCGCCGCCATGTCGGCGGCGATGGAACGGCAGATCCTGGCGATCGCCGAAGGCTGGCGACCGCGCTGACCGGCTAGCTCACCCGCGTCAGCCGCAGATCCTGATAATCGAACGAGAAGTCAGCCAGGGGCGAGACCGCCTTGACCAGGGCCGAGGTCACCGCGCCGCCCACGACGTCGAAGGTGATGAAGGCGTCTTCCTGGGTGCGATCGTCAAAGACGGTCTGGAAGGTGTCTCCGTCGAAGGGCTTCAACTGGCCGCGCAGGGCGGGGGTCTTGTCGAACGACACCGTCAGCCCCTTGGCCGCCCTGCCCTTCGCCTTGCCGATCGTGACGGTCCCGTACCAGGGGTCGCGATAGACGCCCAGATAGGCCTCGATCGGGAGGCTGGGTTTGGCGCCGCCGCCCTTTGGCGTCACCGCCTCGGCGGCCTCCTTGATGGTCTTGGCGTCGCTTTCCGCCTGAACGCGCTTGCTGGAGGCGATCCAGTCGAAGTCACTGCGGCCCTGAAGGCGATCTGGACCGCCATAGCGCAGCGACCGCAGCACCGGGTTCTCCTCGGCATTGGTCATCACCATGATGCCGGACCTTCGGCCCGGCAGCAGGCCCGTATAGGAGATGAAACCGGCCAGACCGCCCGTATGCGACAGCAGGCGCTCGCCGCGATGGTCCTGCACGAACCAGCCCAGGGCATAGGCCTGGATGGACGGTCGAACCGGATTTTCAGCGGTCGGCCCCTCGGACGAATTGGTGATCGTCTGCGGCTTCCACAATTCGCGAGCGGTCGCCTCGCTCCACAGCCGCTGGCCATCGGGAAGGGCGCCCAGCGCCAGTTGCACGCGCATCCATTTGCCGATGTCGGCCGGGGTGGTGTTGACCCCGCCGGCCGCGGCGGCCGAGTCGAAACTGCCGTCGAACGGCAAAACGGTCTGCGGCCCCAGTCCCCGCACCGGCGGCCCCATGCGGCAGTGCGGCTCGGCCCGACGGCTATGGTCGACCATCGACGGCATCGGGACCGTGTCGGTCATGCCCAGGGGCGAGAGGATCCGGCTCTGGATAAAGACTTCCCAGGGCTGGCCGGTGACGGCGGCGATCACCTCGCCCGCGGCCACATAGAGCACGTTGTCATAGGCGTAGCCGCCGCGGAACTGCGAGCCGATCGGCAGGTATTTCAGACCCGCGACGATCTCGGCCCGCGAATGAGTCGGGGCGGGCCAGATCATCAGATCGCCGGCCCCCAGGGTCAGGCCGCTGCGGTGAACCAGCAGATCGCGCACGGTCATCAGCTTGGTGATCACCGGATCGCTCATCGCGAATTGCGGCAGGTAACGGGTGACAGGCGCGTCCCACTCGACCTTGCCTTCCTCGACCAGCATGCCCAGAGCCGCCGCGGTCATGGCCTTGGTGTTGGAAGCAATCCCGAAAATGGTGTTCTGGTCGCACCGGGCCGGCGCGCCCAGACGCTTGACGCCATAGCCCTTGGCCAGGGTGATTTCGCCGTTCTCGACCACCGCGACGCCTAGGCCCGGCTCGTCCGGGAAGGCGGCCATCACCTCCTGGGCGTACTGGTCGACCGCGGCGGCCACCGAACCGGTCTCGCGGGCTTTGGCGGACGTTCCGAACGCCGCGAGGCTGGCCGTGGCGAAGCCCGAGATCAGGGCGGTGCGGCGGGTCGTGACGATCATGGGCTGTCCTTGCGGGGCGAGTAGGGAAGCTAAGCTTGCCCGCTCCCCCGCCGCAAGGGGCATGAACGACCGCTCAGCGGCCCCTTAAGGCAATGAGCGCGCCGCTCAGTTTCCGCCGTCCAGCAGACGCCGCGCGATCACCTGGGCCTGGATCTCGCCGGCGCCCTCGAAGATATTCAGGATGCGGGCGTCAGCCAGCACGCGGCTGATGACATATTCAGTGGCGAAGCCGTTGCCGCCATGGATCTGAAGGGCGTTGTCGGCGGCGGCCCAAGCCACACGGGCGGCGATCAGCTTGGCCATGCCGGCCTCGATGTCGCAGCGCTTGTCTTCATCCTTTTGGGCGGCGGCGAAATAGGTCAGCTGGCGGATGCCCATGATCTCGGCCGCCATCATCGCCAGCTTGTTGGCGACGCGGGGAAACTCGAAGATCGGCTGGCCAAACTGCTTGCGGTCCATGGCGTAGGACAAGCCCACCTCGAGCGCCGACTGGGCCACGCCGACGGCGCGGGCGGCGGTCTGGATCCGGGCGCTCTCGAAAGTGGCCATCAGCTGCTTGAAGCCCTGACCCTCGACCCCGCCCAGCAGGTTCTCCTTCGGCACCGTGAAGCCGTCGAAGGCCAGCTCATATTCCTTCATGCCGCGATAGCCGATGACGCCGATCTCGCCGCCGCTCATGCCCTCGGCCGGAAAGTCGACCGTATCGGTGGCGCGCGGCTTGGGGGCCAGCAGCATCGACAGGCCGCGATAGTCGGTGGTGTTGGGATCGGTGCGCACCAGCAGGGTCATGACGTCGGCGCGCGAGGCGTGGGTGATCCAGGTCTTGTTGCCGGTGACCACATAGGCGTCGCCCTCCAGCACGCCGCGGGTGCGCAGGGCGCCCAGGTCGGAGCCGGTATTGGGTTCGGTGAACACAGCGGTCGGCAGGATCTCGGCGCTGGCGATCCTGGGCAGCCAGTATTGCTTCTGGGCCTCGGTGCCGCCGGTCAGGATCAGTTCGCCGGCGATCTCCGAGCGGGTGGCCAGCGAGCCGACGCCGATCCAGGCGCGCGACAGCTCTTCGGAGACCACGCACATGGCGGTCTTGCCCATGCCGCTGCCGCCATATTCCTCGGGAATGGTCAGGCCGAACACGCCCAGGGCGCCCAGCTCCTCGACCAGTTCGATCGGGATCAGCTCATCCTTCAGGTGCCATTCGTGGGCGAAGGGCGTGACCTTCTCCTCGGCGAAGGCGTGGAACTGGTCGCGGATCATCTCGAAGGTTTCGTCCAGACCGGTATTTTCCAGGGTCGGACGCCCCCGGGCTTCGCCCAGGCGTCGGGCGATGGCGGTCTTGACGGCCTGGCCGCCGCCCTTGGTCATCAAGGTGACCAGAGCCGGGGCGAACAGCAGGTTCATGACGCTGTGGTCGTCGGTCAGGTCGACGGGGCGGATCATCTCGCCCTGGTTCATCGCGATGCCGCCGACCATCTGGGTGGCGTATTCGGCGAACAGCAGTTGGGCCAGCAGGGCCTCGATCTCGGTGAAACGGCCCGTGGCCTCAAGGCGTTCGGCCCAGCCGGCCACCTGATTGAGCAGCTCGGCATAGGAGGCGTACCAGCCAAAGCCGTGCACCGCGTGCTGTTCAAGGTCGGCCAGCTTGCGATCGACCTTGCCATTGGGCCCGGCGATCCGGGCCTTCACGATCGGATGCAGCTTAGCCACGAAGCCCTGAACGGCCGTGGCGGCTTCGCGCAGCAGGCCCGTCAGGCCCGGCAGGATGATCGTGGTGGTTTCCTGAGCGATCGTTGCAGTCATCACTTGCTCCCCTGAGCCAAACAGTTGTTTTCTTTCACCCTGGCCCTTTTCGCACCTGCGAGCAATGCCGCAGCGCAGCATCAAAGCGCAATATGGGGAAGAAACATGCTGAAAGTTCACCACCTCAATGAATCCCGCTCGCAGCGTGTTCTGTGGCTGCTGGAGGAACTGGGCGTTCCCTACGAGATCGTGTTCCACACCCGCGACGTCAAGACCCGCCTGGCCCCGACGTCGCTGACCGACGTGCATCCGCTGGGCAAGTCGCCGGTGATCGTCGATGGGACCGCCGGGGGCGACCTGACGGTGATCGAGTCCGGCGCGATCATCGACTACATCATCCGGCGTCATGGCGAGGGACGGCTGGCCCCCGATCCGGCCAGCGCCGACTATGACCGCTACCAGCAGTGGCTGCACTATGCCGAGGGCTCGGCCATGACGCCCCTGCTGCTGAAACTGATCTTCACCCAGATTCCGAAACGCACGCCGCTCCTGATCCGGCCCATCGCCAACGGCATCGCCCGCAAGGTCAACGCCGCGATGATCGAGCCGCAGCTGGCGGCGCACGCCGCCTGGTGGGAGGCCGAACTCGGCAAGTCCGAATGGTTCGCGGGCGACGCCTTCAGCGCGGCCGACATCATGATGAGCTTCCCGGTCGAAGCGGCGGGCGCCCGCGTGGGTTTCGGCGCCGACAAGCCGAGGCTCAAGGCCTTCCTGCAACGCATCCATGCCCGACCGGCCTACCGTCGCGCGCTGGAGCGGGGCGGCCCCTACGCCTACGCCTGAGCCCGACATCGGCGCCACACCCTGCGAAAGTCGTCGTGAGCGGCGAGCGGAGCCGCAACCCGGTCCGCCGAACCACGTTTATCCCGCATGAATCTCAAGATCGTTCAGGTCATCGCGGGCCTCGTCGCGGCCATCGCCTTCATCCTGGCCTTCATGGCCGCGGGGGTTTTTCTGGTGTCCGTGCTGTTCATGGCGATCGGGCTGGCGGCGATCGGCTGGCTGGCCTGGAGCATGATCCGCAAGGCCCGCGATACGCCCCGCGATCGCGCCGCGTGACGCCGTTCCGCAACCGTCCTTGAATCTTCGGGCGCGGCGCCCTACCCTCTTTGGCCGGTCGCAAGCGCCCAGCGACCTCTGTGCCTAGTCAGTCTGTCAGTCGGGCGAAACAAGAAAACTCACGACATATGGAAAAAGTGCCGATGACGGCCGGGGGCTACCGTGTCCTCGACGATCAGCTG
>JAHINZ010000129.1 GCA_018895795.1 Alphaproteobacteria bacterium | reverse complement strand
TGCGCCGTTCTATGTGGTGCGCAAGCGCGCCCTGGTGTCGGGCGATGAACTGACCAACGCCGCCCAGAGCTTCGACCAGAACGGCCGCGCGGCCGTGTCCTTCGCCTTCAACGGCCAGGGCTCGCGCAAGTTCGGCGACGCGACGGCGCGCAATATCGGCAAGAAGTTCGCCATCGTGCTCGACGGCAAGGTGCTGTCGGCGCCGGTCATCAACGGCGCGATCACCGGCGGCAGCGGCATCATCACCGGCAATTTCACGGTCGAGAGCGCTTCGGAACTGTCGTTGCTGCTGCGCTCGGGCGCTCTGCCCGCGCCGCTGAACGTTGAGGACCAGCGCACCGTCACCGCCGAACTGGGCGCCGACGCCGTGCGGGCCGGCGCCATTTCGCTGGCCATCGGCGCGGCGGCGATGTTCGTGTTCATCATCCTGGCCTATGGCCTGTTCGGGGTGTTCGCGGCCATCGCCCTGATCGTCAACGTGCTGATGATCATCGGCATCATGTCGTTGACCCAGGCCACCCTGACCTTCCCGGGCATCGCCGGCCTGATCCTGACGCTGGCCGTCGCGGTCGACGCCAACGTCCTGATCTATGAACGGATGCGCGACGAGGCCAATGCTGGGCGAACGCCCATGTCGGCGGCCGACACCGGCTTCCGACTGGCCCTGGTCTCGATCATGGACGCCAACATCACCAGCCTGATCTCGGCGCTGATCATGTTCGGCTTCGGCTCGGGCCCGGTGAAGGGCTTTGCCTGGACCCTCTCCATCGGCGTGCTGACCTCGCTGTTCACCGCCATCATCATCACTCAGGTTCTCATCGGCTGGTGGTTCAAAACCACCCGTCCGAAGAAGCTGCCGATCGCATAGGAGACGCACCCGTGCGCTGGCCCCTCATTCGCTACATCCCCCGCTCGACCCACTACCGCTTCGTGCGGTGGGCCCCGGTCGCCGCCGTATTTTCGGCCCTGCTGATCCTGGGTTCGGGCGTGTCCCTGTTCACCCAGGGGCTCAACCTGGGCATCGACTTCAAGGGCGGCGTCTCGCTCGAGATCGCGATGCCCACGCCGATCCCGCTGGCCCAGGTTCGCGAGTCCCTGAACGGCCTGGGCGCCCATGACGGCCAGGTCCAGGGCTTCGGCTCACCCAACTCGGCCATGGTCAAGTTCCTGCCGGCCAAGGGTGAAAACCCCAGCGACGCCTCCAAGAAGGTCGAGGCCAAACTGACCAAGACCTTCCCCGGCCTGACGGTGAAGAGCCGCTCGGAAGTCGGGGCCAAGGTCTCGGGCGAACTGCTGACCTCGGGCTTCAAGGCTCTGGGCATCGCCCTGCTGCTGATGCTGGGCTACATCTGGTTCCGCTTCCAGCTGCAGTTTGGCCTGGGCGCCGTGGTCGCCGTGTTGCACGACATCCTGCTGACCCTGGGCCTGCTGTCGGTCATGCATATCGAGTTCTCGATGACCGAGATCGCGGCCCTGCTGACCGTGATCGGCTACTCCATGAACGAGAAGGTCATCACCTTCGACCGTCTCAAGGAGAACCTGCGCAAGTACAAGAAGACCCCGCTGCGCGACATCATCGACCTGTCGGAAAACGAGCGTCTGTCGCGGACGATCATCACCGGCACCACGGCCCTGCTGGCCCTGGGCGGCACCATGTTCTTCGGCGGCCCCGTGCTGTTCCCGCTGGTCTTCACCATGACCTTCGGCATCATCATCGGCACCTATTCGTCGATCTATATCGCCTTGCCGCTGATCCTGGTCTGGGGCGTCAACCGCAACGACGACGAAGCCACGCCCCAGAAGCTGGGCGCGGCCTCGCGGCCCTAGGGATGGCCGAGCTTCGCCGCCCGCCCTCGATCGACGCCTGGGGCGGCGGCGGCTTCCGCGTCTCCGGCGACTGGCGGCCCGGCTCGCTGCTGATCATCGATGACCAGCCCCGGAACTGGTCCGCGACCTCGCTGACCGGTCTGACGGCCGAGGACTTCGCCGAGGTCTTCGCGGCCGGCGGCGCGGTCGAGTTCGTGCTGCTGGGCGGCGGGCTGGTCAACGCCCTGCCGTCGCGGGCCGTGCGCGACGCTCTGAAGGCCGCCGGCGTGGGTCTGGAGTTCATGAGCACCGAGGCCGCGGCGCGGACCTATAACGTGCTGGCCAGCGAAGGCCGGCGACTGGCGGCGGCGCTGATCGCGGTCTAGACCGCGCCCTTTGCCGACTCTTCGAACCGGCCTATAGCTGGTCAAAGACATAGGCTTCAGGGGGCTGAAATGGTCGGGCTGCTTTCCAATTTTCGCAATACAATCATCGTCAGTTTCGTGCTGGCCTTGGTCATCATCTTCGGCTTCGGGCACAGCCCGCACGGCTTCGACGGCGCCTATTTCGAGGCGGTGTTCCGCTGGCTGCACGTGTTCTTCGGCATTCTGTGGATCGGGCTGCTGTACTATTTCAACTTCGTGCAGATCCGCATGATGCCGCAGATCCCGGCCGAGCTGAAACCCGCCATCTCCAAGTACATCGCGCCCGAGGCGCTGTTCTGGTTCCGCTGGGCGGCCCTGGCCACCTGGGTGATGGGCATCATCCTGGCCGTCAGCCGCGGCTACTTCGCCGAAGCGGCGACCCTGGGCCTGTGGGGCGGCTACGAGAAGGGCGTCGACATGGGCTTCACCTTCATCGGCCTGGGCATGTGGCTGGCGACGATCATGTTCATCAACGTCTGGGGCGTGATCTGGCCCAACCAGAAGCGCGCGCTCGGCATCGTCGAGGTCGACGCCGACGCCAAGGCCAAGGCGGCCAAGATGGCCATGCTGTTTAGCCGCATCAACACGCTGCTCAGCATCCCGATGCTGGCCACCATGACGATGTATCAGACGCTGTTCGGCTAAATCCCGGCCAAAATCGTGTAAGGGAAAGGCCCGCCGGGTAATCGGCGGGCCTTTTTCCGTTTGAGACCATGGCCGACACCGAAACCCTCGACGACCTCGTTCGCCGCGTTGATCCCGACCGCTGGCTGGTCAGCCGCTTCATCGCCGATCCCAAGGGGCGGGCCGACGTGGTCGCCCTGGTCGCCTTCAACTACGAGCTGGCCCGGGTGGCCGGCGGCGTCTCCAACGCCCTGATGGGCGAGATCCGCCTGACCTGGTGGCGCGAGGCGATGGACGAGATCGCGGCCGGCAAGGTCCCGCGCAAGCATCCCACCGTCGAGGCGCTGGCGGCGTCCAGCCTCGACCCTCTGGCCCTGGCGGCCATGGCCGAAGCGCGCCTGGCCGACCTCGATGACGCCCCGCCCGCCGACGAGGCCGGGATCCTGGCCTATGTCGACGCCACCGCCGGCGCCCTGGCCGTGCTAGCGGCGCGGCGGCTGGATCCCGCGGTGGATCCGCATGCGGTCAAGGGCGCGGCGCGGGCCTATGGCCTGGCGGGGCTGTGGCGGCTGAAACAGGCGGGCCGCTCGCGCCTGCCCGACGACTGGACCCAGGCCGAGGTCGCGCGCCGGGTGGCCGATCAGCTCAAGGCGGCGCGGGTCGAGCTCAAGGGCTTGAGCGTCGCGGCCTTTCCGGCCATCGCGCCGGCCGCCTTGGCCAAGGGCTATGTCCGGGGGCGCGATCCCGGCGAGCTCGAAAAAAAGGCCCGTCTCACCTGGTCGGTGGCGACGGGCCTTTTCTGACTGTCAGCACTTGCCCCCACCTGACCGCTTCGCGGTCGTCCGCCCCCATAGGGGGCAGATGAAGCGCGCTGGCCTCACCTTCCCCCTATGGGGGAGGAGGGCCGAAGGCCCGGAGGGGGTCGGTCCTACTGGGCCTTCTTCGGCGCGGTGTACTTGTTCAGCCAGCCCAGCACCTCGGTGTGCCATTGCACCGAGTTCTGCGGCTTGAGCACCCAGTGGTTCTCGTCGGGGAAGTAGAGGAACTTGCTCTCGATCCCCTGGCGCTGCAGGGCCGTGAACGCGCCCAGGCCCTGGGCCAGCGGGATGCGGTAGTCCTTGCCGCCATGCACCACCAGCATCGGCTTGGTCCACGCCTTGACGTGGTTGACCGGGTTGAACTGCTCATAGGCCTCCGGCTTGTCGAAGAACGTGCCGCCGTGCTCCCATTCGTCGAACCACAGTTCCTCGGTGGAATAGCCCATGCCGCGGGCGTCAAAGACGCCGTCGTGATTGACCAGGCACTTCCAGGGCTGGTTCCAGTTGCCGGCGATCCAGTTGATCATGTAGCCGCCGTACGAGGCGCCCAGGGCGCAGGCGCGGTCGGCGTCCAGGAAGCTGTACTGGCTGGTCGCGAAAGCCCAGCCCTTCTGCAGGTCTTCCAGCGGGCGGTCGCCCCAGTGCTGGCTGATCGCGTCGGTGAAGCCCTGGCCGTAGCCTGTGGAGCCGTGGAAATCGACCATCACCACGGCATAGCCGGCATTGGCGTAGATCTGCGGGTTCCAGCGATAGCTCCAGCTGTTGTTGAACGAGCCCTGCGGGCCGCCATGGATCAGGAACGCCACCGGATACTTGCGGGCCGGATCGAAATTGGCCGGCTTGATCACGAAGCCATGCACGGTCTCGTCGTTCCAGCCCTTGAAGCTGAACTGCTCGGGCTCGCCCCAGGCGACGCCCTTCAGCGCGTCGGCGGCGATCGTGGTCAGCTGGGTCGGCTTGCCGCCCTTGGCCGGCAGGCTGAACAGCTGGGCCGGACCCTTCAGGCTGTCAGCGGTGTAGATCAGGCCCTTGGGCGCGACCTCGAACGCGATCACATGGCCCTCGCCGGTCAGCGGTGTGACCTTGCTGGTCTTGATGTCGATGGCGAAGATCTTCACCTGACCGACATCGCCGGCCTGGGCGTAGATTGTCTTGCCGTCGGGGCTGAAGGCGATGGCGTCGGCCGAGCGATCCCAGTCGGCGGCCAGTTCGCGTTCCTGACCGGTGGCCTGGTCGCGCAGGATGATCCCAAAGCGATCCGCCTCGAAGCCGGGACGCTTCATGGCGCGGTAGGCCGCCCATTTGCCGTCGGCCGAGAACACCGGCGCGGCGTCCCAGGCCTTGTTGGCGGCGGTCAGGTTCTGCAGCTTGGTCGAGCCGTCGAGAGCGGCTGACCAGAGGTCGAAATTGGTGGTCCAGGACTCATCCTGGCCGGCCACCTTCGCCGAGAACACCACTGTCTTGCTGTCGGGCGTGATGGTGAAGTCCTCGTCGCCGCCGAACGGCTTGGTGGGCGTGTCGCCGTCGAAGCCGGCCATCAGAGCGACCGGGGCGCCGCTCGCAACACCCTTGTCGTCCAGCGTGACGGCGTAGAGATGGTTCTGGGTCCCGTCGGCCCAGGTGTCCCAATGGCGGACGAATAGGCGGTCATGGACGACGCCGGAGTTCTTCTGGGCCTTGCCGGCGTCCAGGCGGGCTTGGGTGCAGCCCAGGTCGGGACAGTCGGGGAACACCGCCTGGCTGACCACGATCACCTTACCGTTGGGCGCGACCTTGTACGCGCCGACATCGAACGGCATGGACGTGACCTGGACAGCGGCTTCGCCCGCGAGGTCGGTGCGGAACACCTGGTCCACGCCGCCGGCGCGACCGGAGATAAAATAGATCGTCTTGCCGTCGGCGGACCAGCGCGCCGAGCCGATTCCGCCGGCTGAAGCCGCCAGCTTACGCGGCGGCGTCTTGCCCTTGGCGTCCGCCACCCACAGGTCGTGGGCGCTTTTGTTGGCCAGGAAATCCACCGTGCGCAGATCGTAGAGCACCCAGGCCCCGTCGGGCGACACGCGCGGATCGCTGAGGCGATCCAGGCTGGCCATATCCTTGGCGGTGAACACGTGGGCCTGGGCCAGCGCCGCGCCCGTGAAGGCGGCGGAGAGGGCGAGGGCCGAGGCGGTCAAACGCATGGTCTTGGTCATGAAACGCAAAATCTGGGCCTTTTTCTTTCCCTGGAGACCGGGGAGCCTAACGAGGGCGTACGGGCAAGGCTAGGGGGCAGGGCGTGGAGGTCTCGAAGGACTTCGCCGGGCGTCGGCCTGTTTCATGAGGCCGTTTTGCGGCGGAAAAGCGTCGTGATTACAAGGTCTTGATCGGTAACAATCCGAAACACGACTTGCTTTGCCGCACTGCGGCGTAGTCCCTAAATGGTACACATGGTTTAGAGCGGTCGCAGAACCGCTTTCGAATAGAGCGATAAGGGTTTTTCGTGTCGGCTTCGGCGTATTTTCAGCACACGGTCGCGGGACCGATG
>JAHINZ010000128.1 GCA_018895795.1 Alphaproteobacteria bacterium | reverse complement strand
CGGTTCCGGAACCGCATAATGGGCTGGTGCGCGAGCGCGCCTCACAGAAATTGTCTCGCCAGGGCAGGGTGTAGTTCAGGCTGTCGCACTGGCTGGGATGTCCCGCCGGACCCATGCCGCCGCCGGCTCCATAGACCTGGGAATTGGCGAAGCCGGCCTCCATCAGCGGCCAACACATCGCCGGCGACCACACGGTGCGGTCCAGATAGCCGGAGCCCTGGCCCGCGGGCAATTGGCCGGGCGGATTATGCTCGAAACTGGCCGGAGAGGGCGCCGGCGGCTCGGCCGGCTGCACGGGCGGGCCGGGGCTGGGGGGCAGGGGCTCGGACGCCTGCTGCTCGGCCCCGCCGTCGACGGGTTCGTCCTCGGCCTTGGGCGGGCCGGGATCGGCCGAAGGTGGCTTTGGCGGCGCATCGGCGGGCGCCGGCGTCTTGGGATCACAGGCGGTGAGGGCCAGGGCGGCGGCCAGGACGGCCAGGGCCAGCGGCAGGCGCGCGGTCGCGGTGCTCATCAGCTCAGCCTCCCAGGCCGGCTTCGGCGCGAGCCGCCGCGCCCAGCACCACGGTGGTGGTCTTGCCGACCAGGCCAAGCACATAGTTGTCGTCGGCGCAGCGCGCGTCGCCAGCCCGATCGCAGCGGATCTCGACGGTGTAGAGCACGCCATACCGGACAAAGCTGGCCAGTTGGCCATCGACGGTGCGCTGGACGGTAAGACCCTCCGGGCCGACCGGATCGATCCTCAGCGGCTTGGCGGCGGGCAGGTTGATGATCGCCGTCGTGCCGCTCAGCGAAACGCCGGCGCCGGGCGCGTCGGCGGTGATCGTGTAGTAGTCGCCAAAGCTGTAGATGCGGGCCCCGGCCGTCAGGCTGGGGTCGTTGGGCAGCAAGATCGGCACGCGGGTGGCGTCCACCTGGGCCTTGTTCAGATTGGTCGCCAGGGCCTCCGACGCGCCGCCGCTGCGTCTCAGGCCGCCCACGGCGCCCTGCCAGTCGACCTTTCCGCGCGGCGTGGCGGTCGTGCGAGGCGGCGGCGCCGTCAAGACGGCTGGACGCGTCGCGCCGATCAGCGCGCCGGTGGCGGGATCCACCCGCGTTTGAGCATCGACCCGAGAGGAGATCGTGACGCCGATCCCCACTGTCGCGACGACGATAGCCCCCGCGACGATCCACTGTCTGTTACGCATGGTCCCCACCGCATAACCCCGTTCTTTAAACCCTAGCGTGGATCGGGACGTCTGTTAACCCTTTCGACGAAGGGCCTGCGATTGAACCGTTACGGGTTCGTGTCTATATGGCCGCATCGCCCCAGGGCCCCAGGTGCGGCGGCTCTGGTAAAGCTTAAGGTTCTCAGGGGGATACAGGTCTCGCCATGCTGCTTACGATGCTCAAGGCCAAGCTCCACCGCGCCACGGTCACCCAGGCCGACCTCGACTACGAAGGCTCGATCGCCATCGATCGCGATCTGCTGGACGCCTCGGGCATCCTGCCCAATGAGCAGGTCGACGTGCTCAACATCACCAATGGCGCGCGTTTCACGACCTACGCCATTGAAGCCCCGCGCGGCTCCAAGGTGATCGGCGTCAACGGCGCCGCGGCGCGCCTGGTGCAGATGAACGACACCGTCATCATCGTCACCTATTGCCAGATGCCGGCCGAGGAGGCCCGCAACTACGCGCCGACCGTGGTGCTGCTGGACGACGGCAACCTGATCAAGGCGGCCGTCTAGATGCGCCGTCTGGTCGGCCTCGCCCTGGTCGCCGGCCTGCTGGCCGGCTGCGCGCCCAAGCTGCCCGCCGGCGTCGACGCGGACCGGCTGACCCAGCTGGTCGGCCGCGCCATCGGCTCACCCTCGACCTGCGTGGTGGTGGCCAACGCCTCCGGCGCGGTGGTCTGGAAGGCGGGGGGCTACATCACCTGCGCCCGCAACCTGCCCACCTGCGCGGGCGGCGACCCGGTCACGGCCGAGGTCGTTCTGAAGGCGTCGCTGGGCAAGCCCGCGCGCATCGCCAGTTGCCCCAGCGCCGCCGGCGGCTCCAATACGGTCGGTTGGGCCGTTGGGCCCGTGCCGACCGCCGACGGTAAGCCCGATCGCGGCCTGACCTATGTGGCGGTGATGGAAGGCGAGCGCGCCCTGCCGGGCCGCGAGATCCAGGAGCGGGTCGAGCACGCCTTCACTCGCGCCGGTTTCTAGACCGGAAAAGGGACCGCCGCGCCCCTGGGACGCGGCGGCTACGCCCAGTGTTAGCGGGCGACCTCGTAGGTCGCCGAGACGTCGATCCGAACCTTCAGTTCGCCGCTGGCCACCGGGGTGGAGTCGGCCATTTCGCGCTTGGCCATGGCGAACACCGGCATCGGCGGGGCGGGCGTATAGCCGCCGCCTTCGCCCAGATTGATCAGCCGCACGATCTTGTAGCCGGTGGCCCGGGCATAGAGGTCGGCCTTGGCCTGCAGGGCCTTGACCGCGTCCAGCCGCGCGGCGTCTTCGGCCACCTGCGGGTTCTGCAGGCCGAAGGTGACGCCGCCCACGGTGTTGGCGCCGGCCGTGACCGTGGCGTCGACGGCCTGACCCAGCCGGGCCAGATCGCGGACCGTGACGGTCACCTGGTTGCTGGCGAAGGGCGCCTGTTTGAAGTTCAGCACCAGGCCGTTCTCGAAGGTCAGCCGTACGAAGTCCGGCGCGCTGATCACCTCGCGCGACACCACCCGGCCCGCGGGCCCGAAGTCGGCGTAGGCCCAGGCCGCCTCGGCCGGGGCGACCCAGGGGCCGGGATCCGGGGCCGCGGCGATGCGGGTCCAGGCCGCGCCCATCTGGGCTTCGCTGGGCGGGGTCTCGGCCAGCACTCCCAGGATCGGCCCGCCGCCGGTCCAGTCGGCGCGGAAGGCGTCGCGCACCTCCGTGGCGGTGATGTCGGCGGTGGCCGCCTCGGCGCGGTAGCGCTCCTCCAGGCTGGCGGTGACGTCGCCGCGGGCGGCCTTGGCCAGGATGAAGTCGGCATAGGCG
>JAHINZ010000127.1 GCA_018895795.1 Alphaproteobacteria bacterium | reverse complement strand
TTCCGCGCCGGTGCTGACGATCTGGCCCTTGGTGACATTGCGGCGGCTGATCAGGCCCGACACCGGGGCGCGGATCGCGGTCTGGGCCAGACGGGCGGCGGTTTCGCCCCGCGCTGCCTGCGCCGAGGCGAGCTGGGCGGTCGCGGTTTGCTGGCGCGTCAGGCTAGTGTCGAGCGAGGCTTGCGAGAGATAGCCCTTGGATTGCAATTCGCGGGAGCGACCCAGGGCGGCCTCGGCCTCGGCCAGGGTGGCGCGGGCGCTGGCCACGCCGGCCTCTTGCTGGCGAAGCTGGGCCGACAGCAGGGTGTCGTTCAGCTTGACCAGAACCTGGCCGGCCTGGACGGTCTGTCCCTCCTCGGCATTGACCATCACGGCGGTCAGGCCGCCGGTCTCGGCCCCGACCACGACCTCTTCCCAAGGGGAAATGGTGCCGGTCGCGTTGATCTGGCGCGGCACGGCCTGCGAAGCGACGATGGCGACGCTCACGGTCTGCGAGGCGGTGGCGCTGGCCGGCGGCTTGGTCTTCTTGGCCGTCTTGTCGCCGCCGCAGCCAGCCAGGGCGATCGCGCCCATGCCCAGGACCACAACCAGCGCGCTTGAACGCATGAAGCGCCCCTTGATCCTGTAATCCACGATCGTCCCCGACTGTCCCAGAAAGCCTTCAGGCGCCTTCTAGCCGACAAACCTCGGGTCGCTGAGTTAAATGATCGTAAGACGATAAAGCCGGGCGGACTTAAATCGACGGCGCGGCGCTGGATTGGGCCGCCAGGGCGCGCTGAAATCCGTCCCGGCCGCGCATTCGCGCCCAATAGGCGGCCACGGCGGGCGGAAAATCGTCTGAAAGGCCCAGTGAGGTCGCCAGAAGCAGCGCATAGGCGATCGAGATGTCGGCGCCCGTAAAACGGTCAGCGGCCGCGTAGTCGTGATCGCTCAGGATCAGGTCCAGGCCCTTCAGGCGCGCCAGGAACCAGCGCGCATAGTCGGCGGCCACTTGCGGATTGCGGCGCGCCTCGGGTTCAAGACGCGAATAGCGCAGCACCAGGGTCTGCGGGAAGGTCAGGGTGGCCTCGCCGAAATGCAGGCCGTTCAGATAGGCGCCGTAGCCGGCCTCGTCGGGCCGCACCGACAGGGCGCCGCCGCCATGTCGCATCGAAACGTACTCGATCATCGCCGCGGACTCGGTCATCCGCGTCTCGCCCTCCACCAGCAGCGGGATGGTGCCCAGCGGGTTCTCCGCGAGGAATTCCTTGGCCAGCACGCGGGGCGGAAACGGCAGCAGCTTCAGCTCATAGTCGAGCTGGAGTTCTTCCAGCGCCCAAAGCGGGCGGAAGGACCGGGCGTCCCGGCAATGGTACAGCGTAATCATCGCCGGGGCGCCCCTTGTTCCTACAGCCGCTCGACGATGGTGACATTGGCCAGGCCGCCGCCCTCGCACATCGTCTGCAGACCGTAGCGGCCGCCGCGGTCGGCCAGGGCGTGGATCAGCGTCGTCATCAGCTTGGCGCCCGAGCCGCCCAGCGGGTGGCCCAGGGCGATGGCGCCGCCATGGACATTGAGCCGGGCCGGATCGGCCCCCAAGGTCTTGAGCCAGGCGGTCGGCACCGAAGCGAAGGCCTCATTGACCTCGTACAGGTCGATGTCGTTGATTTTCATGCCCGCCCTGCTGAGCGCCCGCTCGGTGGCCGGGATCGGAGCCTCGAGCATGATCACCGGGTCATGGCCGATGACGGTCATGTGGTGGACGCGGGCCAGCGGCTCGACGCCCAGGGTCTTGAGGCCCCGCGCGTTGACGACCATCAGACCGGCCGCGCCGTCGCAGATCTGGCTGGAGCTGGCGGCGGTCAAACGGCCGCCGTCCTGCAGCAGCTTGACGCCGCCGATCGACTCCGCCGTGGAGTCATAGCGGATGCCTTCATCGGTGGTGTGCAACTCGGTCGAGCCGTCCGGCAGGGTGATCTCCACCGGCACGATCTCGGCGGCGAACTTGCCGGCCTTGGTGGCGGCGATGGCGCGCTGGTGGCTGGACAGGGCGAAAGCGTCGAGGCTTTCGCGGCTCAGGTCGTAGTTTTTGGCGATCATCTCGGCGCCGGCGAACTGGCTGAACTGGATGTCGGGATAGCGGGCCTCCATGCGGGGGCTCTTGTAGCTGCCGAAACCGTTCTTGTAGGGCAGGGTCGAGGCCAGGCCCATCGGCACGCGGCTCATGCTCTCGACGCCGGCGGCGATGACGATGTCCATGGCGCCCGACATCACGGTGGCCGCGGCGAAGTGCAGGGCCTGCTGCGAGGAGCCGCACTGGCGATCGACCGAGGTGGCGGGCACGCTTTCGGGCAGACTGGAGGCCAGCACGGCGTTACGGGCGATATTGACCGCCTGTTCGCCCGCCTGACCCACGCAACCCATGATCACGTCTTCGATCAGGGCCGGGTCAGCGCCGGTCCGTTCGATCAGCGCGTCGAGCACGGCGGCGGCCAGATCGGCGGGATGCCAGCCGGAAAGCCGCCCGCCCTTGCGGCCGCCGGCGGTGCGCGCGGCGGCGACGATAAAGGCCTCACCCATGATGTTACTCCCTGCGTTTTTTGAGAGCGGACCAGAAAAACGACGGGCTGTCTGCCGTGACGCGGCGTCAGTCGGGCCAGGGCCTCGCTCCGGCGGGCCGCCGGCGGCCAAGGGCGCCGACCAACAAGGCGAGCATGGTCAGGTAGCTGAAGATGGCGCCGGCCACATAATAGGCCCGCCCCCAGATGTCGGTGTCGATCATCACCGCGACGTGCAGCAAGACGCCCAGGCCGTGGAAGCCGCAGGCCCACATCGGCCACCAACGATCCGATCGCAGGGCGATGCTCAGCAGGACCAGGAGCAGCAAGCCGTCGATGATCATGATGCCGGTCTGCAGGCCCCAAAGCTGAAGGCTGCGCTGCACGACGGCGCTGCCGATCCAGGCCAAGGCCATGGCGGCGGCGGCCGATCGCTCGGGCCAGCCGCCCCGCCAGGCCGCGGCGGCGCAAGTCGCAACGAGGGCCATAAGGCTGGCCCACTGGTAGAGCGCGTGAAATGCCATCGGCGGAACCTGGGGCGCCGAACCCTAAAAACCTAGCCCGATCGTTCAGCGAACGATCGGGCGTCGGGTTCAAGCCGCGCGGGCGGGCGTGACGATCTCAAGCTGTCCCGAGGGCGTGGGCGGCTTCTCGCCGCCGCTGCCAAATGACACCGCCGACAAGCCGATGTCGCGCTGGGCGACCGACAAGCGCTTGTGCGTGTCGACGATGTTCTGCCGCGCGACGCCCAGCGCCTGCATCGTCTCGATGGCGCTCATCAAGGCGTCCTGGCCGATCAGGGCGGAAAGATTGGCGTCCTCGCGACTGGTGGGCATCAGGCCCGCGAGATTGGCGGTGCAGGAGATCGCCGCGTCTATGGCCTTTTCGGCGGCGAACAGGGCTTCGGCCACGGTTTCAGCGGCCAGACGGCGTTGCTTGAGCATGAGTAGCCTCCCCACGCCGAGCGGTGTCGGCGCGTTGTGGATTTGAAATGTCGGGATTGACGGATCTCGCCGGCGGCGAGGCGATATCAGAAAAGGTCTTCGAGGGCTTTCAGGCCCGCCAGGACCGAACCGAACGCAAGGGCGGTCGCGATCATCACGGCGGCGATGAATCCCAGTCGGTGGAGGGCTGTCAGCGCATTGGGCTCTCCTCCGAATGGGAGGAGGACGAACCCCCTGGGTTCGTCGACGGGAAGGTCTCGTCCATCACCGCGCTGGCGATGCACAGGATTTCCCGCAGCACCAGCTCGGCGGGCTTGAACGCCGCCTGCTTGCGGGTGGCGATCATCAGGTCGCAGACCAGGGCCGCGTTGCCCTTGGTCGCCGACAGGTCGGAAAGCTGGCGCTCCAACTGGCTCCAGGTGAAGGGCGGCGTCAGGTCGTGCGCTGAGTTCAGCGTCGGCCAGGTCTGGCGAAAGCGCTCCACGTCCTGATGCAGATGGGTGGCCCGCGCGATCGCGTCCTTCCGATGGGGGTTCAACTCGGTCATTGGGCGCTCCTTCGTCGGGGCCGTCATGGGACCGTGAGGGAGAAGGTTGGCCCAGCCGGGACGTGTCGGACCCCGATCCGATCGGAGGGGGGGTGTCGGAGGGGGGTATTGGCGAGGCTCGGTCGCTGACGAGCCGCGCCGCCGCGTAGCGGTCGGGCGCGCCGAGCCGCCGCCGGGCCTTGTCCAGATGCCAGTCGACCGTGTGCTTGGACAGGCCCAGTTCGCGGGCGATTTCCTTGGAGCTCATGTGGCGATCGACAAGGCGCAGGCATTCGCGCTCACGCTGGGTGAGCCGACTCAAGCCGATGGACGTCTCGGCTGCCAGGCTCGCCCCCTTGTCCATGTCTTGATCTTAGGCGAGGCGCGCCCGCGAGCAAGCGTCAGGGCCAAGCTTGCGCTATTTTGGCGGCAGGTCTGCGGTTTCCAGACCGGATGACACCTTCCACAGATCGACGCCGCCTTCCGAGGCGTGCCGATCGATCAGGGCCAGTTCCTCCGGCGAGAAGGCCAGGGCGTTCAGGGCGGCCAGGGAGTCTTCCAGCTGCGCCACCGTGCGCGCGCCCACCAGGGCCGAGGTGACCCGCGGATCGCGCAGCACCCAGGCGATGGCCATCTGGGCCAGGCTCTGACCGCGCGCCTGGGCGATGGCGTTGAGGGCCTTGATGCGGTCCAGGTTGTCGGCGCTGAGCAGATGGCCGCCGAACGAGCCGTCCTTGGCCACGCGGGAATCCGCCGGGACGCCATTCAGATACTTGTTGGTCAGCAGGCCCTGGGCCAGCGGCGAGAAGGCGATGCAACCGACGCCTAGGGTTTCCAGCTCGTCCAGCAGGGCGTCCTCGATCCAGCGGTTCAG
>JAHINZ010000126.1 GCA_018895795.1 Alphaproteobacteria bacterium | reverse complement strand
GTCTGTGGCCGCGTCTGAAGCGTCTGCCCCGGCGGATGACCGGCAAGGCCGGCCTGACCCTGGCGTCGGCCCTGGCCGTATTCGCCGCGACCGGCGTCTTCATCTTCATCAACACCAATATCTGGAACGACTACCGCACCAGCATCGACACCGAAAAGTGGCAGGCCGACTACGAAAAGACCCTGCTGCCGTTCGAGGCCATGCCGCAGCCCAAGATCGTCTCGATGCTGATGGAGGTCGATCTCTATCCGGACGCGCCGCGGGTCTCGACCTGGGGCGCCTATGTGATCGAAAACCGCACCGGCGCGCCGCTGAAGGAGATCCACGTCCGTTTCGACCGCGATCTCACGGTCAAGGGCCTGTCGATCCAGGGCGCGCGGTCCAAGAAGACCTATGACAGGTTCAACTATCGCATCTTCGCCTTCGACACCCCGATGGCGCCGGGCGAGCGGCGCAAGATGAGCTTCACCACCGAGCGCGCCCAGAAGGGCTTCCCCAACAGCGGCGCCGAAAGCCGCGTGGTGGCCAACGGAACCTTCATCAACAATATGGAGATCGCGCCGATCCTGGGCATGTCGCGCGACGGCCTGCTGAAGGACCGCGCCAAACGCCGCAAATACGGCCTGCCGGCCGAGCAGCGCATGGCCAAGCTGGGCGACATCGCCTCGATGCGGTTCAACGGCCTGCGCAAGGACGCCGACTGGGTGTCGTCGGACATCACCGTTTCGACCCCGGCCGACCAGACGCCGATCGCGCCGGGCTACAAGGTTTCGGAAACGGTCAAGAACGGCCGCCGCATCGCGCGCTTCGTCACCGAGGCCCCGATCCAGAATTTCGTCTCGATCCAGTCGGCGCGCTACAAGATCCGCCACGAAACCTACAAGGGCGTGGACCTGGCGGTCTATTACGACCCCCAGCACGCCTGGAACATCGGGCGGATGACGACGGCGATGAAGGCTTCGCTAGACTACATGCAGGCCGAGTTCAGCCCCTACCAGTTCCGCCAGCTGCGGTTCCAGGAGTTCCCCGACTACGAACAATTCGCCCAGTCGTTCGCCAACACCATCCCGTGGTCGGAGGGCTTGTTCTTCATCTCCGACTACCGCAAGCCCGACAAGATCGACATGGTCACCTATGTCGGGGCGCATGAGATCGCTCACCAATGGTGGGCTCACCAGGTGATCGGCGCCGACCAGCAGGGCGGCGCGATGCTGAGCGAAACCCTGGCCCAGTATTCGGCCCTGATGGTGATGAAGCGGATGTACGGCGAAAGCCAGATCCGCAAGTTCCTGAAGTTCGAACTCGACAGCTATCTGCGCGCCCGGGGCGGCGACCCGCTGGACGAACAGCCGCTCTACAAGGTCGAGGAGCAGCCCTACGTCTATTATCGCAAGGGCTCGCTGGTCATGTACCGGCTGCAGAGCGAGATCGGCGAGGCGGCGGTCAATCGCGCCCTGCGCAAGCTGATCGCCGACCATGCGTTCAAGGGCGCGCCCTATCCGACGACCCTGGACTTCATGGCCGCGATCCGCGCCGAGGCCCCGGCCGACAAGCAGGCCCTGATCACCGACCTGTTCGAAAAGATCACCCTCTACGATCTCAAGACCAAGGCCGCGTCGGTGAAGAAGCGCGTCGATGGCCGGTTCGACGTCACTCTGACCGTTGAGGCCAAGAAGATGTACGCCGACGGCAAGGGCAAGGAGACGACCGCGCCGCTGAACGAAGCCATGGATATCGGCCTGTTCTCGGCCGAGCCGGGCAAGGCGGCGTTCAAGGCCGACAACGTCGTGCTCTATGAGCGCCGGCCGATCCGCTCGGGCGTCCAGACCCTGACCTTCACGGTCGACAAGGCCCCCCGGTGGGCGGGGATTGATCCCTACAACACGGTCATCGACCGCAATGGCGATGACAACACGATCAAGGTGGGCGGATGAGCGCGGCCATCCAGATGGACGCCGACGCCCTGAACGCCTTTCTGCGGCGGGCCTTTCCAGAGGGGGATCCGGCGCAGATGCCGGAGATCATCGCGGTTGAGGAAGGGCGGGCCTTGCTGAAACTGCCCTATGCCAGCCGCCAACTTCGGCCGGGCGGGGTGATCTCGGGGCCCACACTGATGAGTTTGGCCGACACGGCGGCCTATGCCGTCATCCTGGCCCATATCGGCGAGGTGGCCATGGCGGTGACGACCTCGCTGACCATTCATTTTCTGCGGGGCTGCAAGCCCGGTGACCTCTATGCCGAGGCCACCCTGCTCAAGCTCGGCCGTCGCATCGCGACGGCCGATATCCTGATGTGGACCGAATCGCGCGAGCGCGCCGCCGCCAAGGCGACGGTCGCCTACGCGATTCCTTAGAGTCCAATCTCACCTTCAACGCCCCAAAGCCTTGTCATCCCGGCTGTAGCGAAGCGGAACGCCGCGACCCAGGGGCCACTGCGATGCGGCTGCCCCTGGGTCCCGGACAGCCTCCGCGAGGCTTCCGGGATGACAAGTGATGGGATGCAGGAAGTTCAGATGTTTTGGGTTAGTTCACGAAGCCCTTCTTCAGGCCTTCGGCCATGTTCAGGTGCTCCTGAACGGTCGGGGCCAGGCCGGCGGCGAAGGTCTTGATGGCCGGGGTGTCGCCGTCCTGGGCGTAGCGTTGCAGCAGGTTCAGGGCCGCCTGGTGGGCGTCGACCTGGCTGTCGGCATAGGCCTTGTCGAAGTCCTTGTCGTCGGCCTTGGTCAGGTCGTCGAGCATCGTCTGCTTGTCCGAGGACAGGGCCATCGGCAGGGTGATGGCCGCGCCCGACACGCCGATGGCCGCCTTCAGGCCTTCGCTGCTCAGGGTGTGGGCGGTCTGCATCTTCTTGGCGAAGGCCTTGACCTGGACATTGGTCGAACGCTTGAGCGCCAGCTTGGCGGCCTCGACCTCGAACATGTCGCTGTCGGCGGCCTTCATCGCGAAGACGTCGGCCTTGGTTTCGTCGGACATGGTCGGGACGGTGGCGGCGGGGTTGGCGTCCGGCGTGGCCGCCTGTTCGGTCGGGGTCGCCGCGCCTTTGGTCTCTTCGGTCTTCGGACCGCAGGCGACGAGGCTGAGGGCGGCGAAAGCGGCGCCGACGAGAAGAATATTGCGGGTCATGGCTGTGTTTCCCTGCGCGTTTTTTCTGGAAGGTCTAGGTTCGGGTCCGGCGTCGCGCGTCGCCGACTGCAAGACAAAACATCACAGGGCCGTGATCGGTTCCGAGACTTTTGGGAGATCGACATGGCGCCACCGCCCCTGGCCGGATTGCGGGTCATTGAAATGG
>JAHINZ010000125.1 GCA_018895795.1 Alphaproteobacteria bacterium | reverse complement strand
CGTCTCGGTCTGGGCCCAATATGTGATCGAACACGAGAACCGCGACGGCCTGGCCGCCCATCTGAAGACCCAGGGCGTGCCGACGGCGGTCTATTATCCGGTGCCGATGCACATCCAAGCCCCCTATGCGGCCTTCCCGCGCGGGGCCGGCGGCCTGCCGGTGACCGAGGCCAAGGCGCAAACCGTTCTGGCCCTGCCGATGCACCCGTATCTGGGCGAAGCGGATCAGCGGACGATCATCGACGCGATCCGGTCGTTCAACGGCTAGAGCATCGCGCGGAAAAGTGGCCGCCGGTTTTCCGCCAAAGCGATGCGAAAACAAAAATCTAGAGCAAGCCAAACGAGTCCGATATCGCGCGGCTTGCTCTAGGCTCGGACCGGTCAGGGTTGGCGGCTGTCATAGAGGCCGGTTATAGGGCGCGCGTAGCGTCGCGCCTTTCGGTTGGACGTCGTCCAGGCCGAGGTTTCCGATGTCCCATGTCGAACAGACCGCCCCACCGCACCCCGGCATGGGCTTCAAGCAGTTCGTCGCCCTGATCGCGGCGATGATGGCCACCAACGCCCTGGCCATCGACTCGATGCTGCCGGCCCTGCCGCAGATCGGTCACGCCCTGGGCGTGGCCAGCGCCAACCAGCACCAGTGGATCATCACCGCCTATCTGCTGGGCTTCGGCGTGGCGCAACTGGCCTACGGCACGCTGGCCGACCGGTTCGGCCGCAAGCCGGTGCTGCTGGCCGGGCTGACGGCCTATGTGCTGTTCGCGGCCCTCTGCGCCTTTTCCACCTCGTTCGAGATGTTGCTGATCGCCCGCGCCCTGTGCGGCGTCGGCGCGGCGGCCACCCGGGTGCTGTCGGTGTCGATCGTCCGCGACTGCTATAGCGGCCGGCAGATGGCCAAGGTGATGTCGCTGTCATTCATTGTCTTCCTGGCCGTGCCGATCATCGCCCCTTCGGTGGGCCAGGCCATCGTGCTGGTCGCGCCTTGGCCCTGGATCTTCGGCGTGCTGGCGATCTTCGGCCTGCTGGTGATGGCCTGGGTGGCGGTCAAGCTGCCCGAGACCCTGCATCCGGAAGACCGCGCGCCCCTGGCCGTCGGCCCGGTGCTGGCGGCCTTCAAGGCCTGCCTGACCAATCGCATCGCGGTCGGCTACACCCTGGCCTCGGCCCTGGTGCTGGGCGGGCTGTTTGGCTTTCTCAACTCGGCCCAGCAGGTCTTTGTCGACGTTCTGGGGGCCGGCAAACTGTTCCCGATCATCTTCGCCGGCATCGCGGCGGGGATCGCCGTGGCCTCGCTGGTCAATTCCCGCATCGTCGGCAAGCTGGGCATGCGGCGGGTCTCGCATGTGGCCCTGTGCGGCTATATCGCCTTCGCCGGCGTCCACGCCCTGATCGCCCTGTCCGGTCACGAGAGCCTGTGGGTGTTCGCCGCCATGCAGGCGGGCATGATGTTCTGTTTTGGCCTGACGATGTCGAACTTCGGCGCGATGGCCATGGAGCCCCTGGGCCACCTGGCCGGCACGGCGGCGTCCGTGCAGGGCTTCATCACCACCATCGGCGGGGCGCTGTTCGGGTTCTGGATCGGTCAACGGTTCGACGGCACCGTCGTACCCCTGACCCTGGGCTTCACCGGCTTTGGCCTGGCCGGCCTGATCGCTGTCGTGATTACCGAAAAGGGTCGACTGTTTCACACGGGCCAGCCGGCCGCGGCCTAGACTCGGTCGAGGGCCCAGAGCTGGCTTGCGGCTAATTCAAACACATGTTTGAATTGATGTCCGGAGACCGATCATGACCTTCCAACCCCCTGACGCCTTCACGCCTCACGCGCGCCACAGCCCGCTGACCGCGCCCTGGGAGCCGATCTACGCCTCGGCGCGCGAGGACCGTCTGCTGCTCGGAACGGAAATCCGCGCGCCGCACACCAATTCCCGCGGCGCCCTGCACGGCGGTCTGATCGCCGCCCTGGCCGACAACGCCATGGGTCTGTCCTGCGGGGTCAGACTGACCGCCCTGGACATCCCGTTCGGCGGTCTGGTCACGCTGACCCTCAGCGTCGACTATCTGGACGCGGCCAGGCTGGGCCAATGGCTGGAGTTCGACACCGACTTCATCAAGCCCGGCAAAAGCCTGTGTTTCGCCGAGGCCACGGTCCGGGCCGACGGCAAGCCGGTGGCCCGGGCCCATGCGACGTTCAAGGTGATCCGGAACGCATGAGGCCGGGCCTGGACCACGCGGCGCCGGCTCGCGCCCCGGGGCGGCCGCGGCGTGATCCCGCTGGATATCGACGCGGGCGGACTGCTATTCATCGGCCATGAGCGACAATGAACAGACACGGCTGATCGCCACGGCGATGAACGAGGGCAGCCCGCAGGCGCGGGCGCTGGGCTTCATCACCCTGGAAATCGGCGACGGCGTGGCGATCCTGAAGGTGCCCTATCGCCCCGAGATCGTCGGCGACCCCGAGACCGGCGTGATCGCCGGCGGGGTGATGACCACCCTGCTGGACCACGCCAGCGGCCAGGCCGTGCACGCGGCCCTGGCGACCTGGACCTCGATCGCCACCCTCGACCTGCGGATCGACTATATGCGGCCCGCCGAGCCCGGCCGCGACGTACTGGCCAGGGCCCATTGCTACAAGCTGACCCGTTCGGTCGCCTTCGTGCGGGCCGTCGCCTATGAGGACGATCCGGAGGACCCCGTGGCCACCGCCCAGGCGACCTTCATGCTCGACTCCAGCGCCGGCAAGAAGGCCGGGGCCAATCTGAAGCCGTCGAAGACGGGAGGGGCCGCCGCATGAGCGACGCCGATAACCGCCTGGTCGCCGTCCTCGGCTCGATCCCCTACGCCAAGTTCCTGGGCGTCACCGCTGAACTGGCGGGCGACGAGATGACCGCCATCCTGCCGTTCTCCGACCACATCGTCGGCAATCCGATGCTGCCCGCCATCCACGGGGGGGTTCTGGGCGCCTTCATGGAAATGGCCGCCCTGGCCC
Source organism: Alphaproteobacteria bacterium (assembly GCA_018895795.1). Classification (GTDB taxonomy): domain Bacteria; phylum Pseudomonadota; class Alphaproteobacteria; order Caulobacterales; family Caulobacteraceae; genus Caulobacter. The sequence goes on along the minus strand of JAHINZ010000125.1, from coordinate 13,488 downwards.
AGCTGTCGGTGGCCGCGCCGTTGAAGCGCCAGCCGCGCACGGTGGACGTCTCGATCGAGTATCTGCGCTCGGGACGGCCCGTGACCACCTATGCCCGGGCGACGATCAAGAAGCTGGGCCGGCGGGTGGCCAATGTCCATGTCGAGGCCTGGCAAGAGACCCGCGCCGCGCCGATCGCCACCCTGCGCGGTATCTTCCTGGTCTCGCCCTCGGAAGAATGAGCATGGGCCGAGCCTCGCGCGGCGGACAGGGCGGCGGCAAGGCCGTGCGCAAGGGCGATCTGCCCTCCAAGCCGTGCCTGGCCTGCGGTCGGCCCTTCACCTGGCGCAAGAAGTGGGAAGCGGTCTGGGACGAAGTGAAATATTGCTCGAACAAATGCCGATCACAATAAATTACACCTCTGTAATGCGAATTGATGGTCGGAAGTTTCTTAAAACGCCTTCATGACGCAAAGGTAACGGGTATTCACCACAAGTCCGCCCTATATCCCGGCTCACCGGACGCGAACAACCGCGGCGGCCAACAAAGGGATCAAGACCATGACCATCAAGACCAACGCTTTCGCCGGCTTCGCCACCCTGGTTCTCGCGGTTCTGCCGCTGGCCGTGATCGTCGGTTCGCTCGCCTCGAGCTTCTAAGTGATCGCCGCGTAGCTCCACCGGGTTGGCGTCCTCAGGCCTTCAAGGCTTCCGAGGCCGCCCGGTGGAGAAGGGCGTGACGACGCGCCAAACGATCGATGTCGGCGTCATAGCCGCCGCCGATCACCCCCGTGACGGGGATGCCCGCTTCCAGACATGAGCCCAGGACGAACGCCTCGCGCCGCGCGAGCCCGTCGTCGGTCAGGGACAGCCGGCCCAGCTTGTCATCGGCGTGCGGATCGACCCCGGCGTTGAAGAACACCAGGTCGGGCCGCTCCCGCGCCAGCAGCGCCGGCAGGATCTCGGCCAGTTTTTCCAGATAGACCGCGTCGCCCACGCCGTCGGCCAGGTCGATATCCAGGTCGCTCGCGGCCTTGCGGGCCGGAAAATTCTTCTCGGCATGCATCGAGAACGTGAAGACCGAAGGGTCGCCCGCGAAGATCTTCGCCGTGCCGTCGCCCTGATGGACATCCAGATCCACCACCAACGCCTTGCCGATCGCGCCCTCGGCCAACAACCGCCGCGCCGCCACGGCCACGTCATTGAACACGCAAAAGCCCGCGCCGCTGTCGGCGTCGGCGTGATGGCTGCCGCCGGCGGTGTTGCAGGCGATGCCGTGGGCCAGCGCCAACCGCGCCGCCAGCAGCGTCCCGCCCGTCGCGGCCCGGGCCCGCACGGCCACCGACTCGCTGTTGGGCAGGCCGATGCGGCGCACGACATCGGGGTCCAGGGACTGCTCCAGCACGCCGCGCACATAGGCCTCGCCATGGACCAACCGCAGGGTTTCGACGTCGATCAGCTCCGGGGAATAGAACCCCGAAGCCCCCGCCAGCCCCTCGGCCTCCAGCACGGCGGCCAGGCGCGCGAACTTGTCCATCGGAAACCGGTGCCCCGCCGGCATCTCGGCGCGGAAGGCGGGGTGGTGGACGATCGGCGGCGACATGACCCGACGATGGCGATCGGGACACCCTGACGCAAGGTCGCGTCTTGCCCCGGACGCGCGGGAAGATTAACCCATCGCCATGCAGACGCCCGAAAACCTCGCCGACATCCTCGACCTCGAAGCCATCGAGGTGAACCTGTTCCGGGGCGTCAGCCCCAATGACGGCTTTCCCCGCATCTTCGGCGGCCTGGTCATCGCCCAGGCCCTGTTGGCGGCCTACAAGACCGTGCCCGAACGGGTCTGCCATTCGCTGCACGCCTATTTCATCCGCCCGGGCGATGTGAACGCCCCGGTGCTCTACGAGGTGGAGCGGGCCCGCGACGGCGGCACCTTCACCACCCGGCGGGTGGCGGCCATCCAGCACGGCGAGCAGATCTTCAACCTGGCCTGCTCGTTCCAGACGCCCGAAGAGGGCTTCGAGCACCAGTCGTCGATGCCCAACGCGCCCAATCCCGAGAGCGTGCTCACCGAGGGCGAGTTCCTGCGCGGCCTGGGCGACCAGGTTCACCCCAAGATGCTGGCCTTCCTCGACAAGCCCCGTCCGATCGACATTCGCTGGGTCGATCCGCAGAACCCGGCCAAGCCGGAGAAGAAGTCGGGGACGAAGGAGGTCTGGATGCGGGCCCGCGCGCCGCTGGGCGACGACGTCAAGATGCAGCAGGCGGCCCTGGCCTATGCCTCGGACATGGCGTTCATGGAAAGCGCCCTGCGCCCCCACGGCCTGGTCTGGACGACGCCCGGCCTGCAGTCGGCCAGCCTGGACCACGCCATGTGGTTCCACCGGCCGTTCGATTTCAACGACTGGACCCTGTTCGCCCAGGACAGCCCCAGCGCCTCGCAAGGGCGCGGCATGGTGCGCGGCCAGATGTTCAGCCAGGACGGCGCCCTGCTGGCCTCGGTGGCGCAGGAATGCCTGATGCGGATCAAGAAATAGGGCTTCTAACCGCCCAGCCGTTCCAGGACACCGACGAACCGTTCGATATCACCCCCGGTCATCGCGCGCTCGGCTTCGATCACCAGCTGGAGCTTGCGCGCCAGGACCCGCAATTCGATTTCGCCGGCCTCTGCCTGGGTCTTGGCGGCGGTCGCCTTGCTGGCCTCGGCTTCCGCCAGAAGCTTGGTCGCCCGGGCTGCCAGTTCCTCATTTTCCAGCCCGGCGCGCGATAGCCGATCCTTCAGATGGGCGATGGAGCGGTCCAGCAGGTCCTGAGCCTCCTCCCGGACGGAGGTTCCGTGATGCTGGTTCACCACCGAATCCAGCACCGCCGCCATTGCCTGGGTCAGCCTGGGGATCAGGCCGTTTCCTGCACTCACACCGCTGGCGACCTGCCGTGAAGCATCCTGTCTTCGACGCGCACTGACGAAGATCTCGACGATCATCTTCATCGCGGCGATGGCGGAATCGGACTTCAGAACGGTCGCGGCCATGACCACGCCGTGTTCCGTGAAGGCCCAGGGCCGTGTCCGTCGCCCACCTCGGGAGTTTGATATCGCATTTTGCGATATCAAACTGGCGAACTCCTCAGCCGTCAGTTGGAAGGCATAGCCCTCGAACCGTGCGGCATTGCGGCGGACCTGTTCGTTAAGCCGCCGGGTCTCGACACCGAACAGAGCGGCGATCGCGTCGTCTAGAACGACACTCTGGCCTCGGATCTGATGGATATGGGCATACGCCCTGTCGGCGGCGGTTAGATCGACAGGCATAGGGCAAAAATCGCTTTGAGGGTGATGCCTGCAACACTCTCTCTTTGATTGATTTCGAGATCAATCCTCTTGCGCCGGACCTTCCGGCTCTCCCACCAGGGCCGGCGAGCAATCCTGGCGGAGCGGCGCCATGAAGCCGGCCAGGCTGATGGGCTCTTCGGTATGGGTGGCGCAGAAATGCCTGATGCGGATCAGGAGGTAGCCGGGTTCGCCAGGCTGATTGACGCCACGCCGGCCTGAGCCAGGCCGCGCAGGAGCGAGGCGACCTGCATGCCGACGGTCAGTTCGCCGGCCAGGGCCATGCGCAGGGCCTCGCCCGCCGGGACCCAGAACCGCGTGATGCGTTCGGTGGGATCGTCCAGCGGCTCGGAAACCTGCGCGACATTTCGCGCCAGCACGATGTGGGTGCGGTTGGAATGGGTGCCGGCGTTGGGTCGCGTTTCGCCGACCAGGGTCAGGTCTCCGGCGCAGCCGGTCTCTTCCAGCAGTTCCCGGGCGGCGGCGGCGACAGGATCGCGCTCGCCGGGCTCCATGCCGCCGGCCGGCAGTTCGGTCGAAACCCCGCCCAGGCCATGCCGGTACTGCTTGACCAGCAGCACGTTGTCGTTGGCGTCCAGGGCGATGATCTCGACCCAGTCGGGATAGTCCAGCACATAATAGGGCGCGACCACCGCGCCCTCGTCGGTGACGCAATCATCAGCGCGGAGGCTGATCCAGCGGTCCTTGTGAATAGAGCGCGAGGCGGTGACCCGCCATTTGCCGTCGGTCGCCATGGCCTCGAACTCCCTGTCTTGGTCGCGTCCCGAACCGGCGGCCGTCAGTCGTAATTGCGCTCGGCGCCGTCAGAGTCATCCGCGGCCTCGACCGGGCCCTCGGGCTCGCCCACCAGGGCCGGCGGGTCGGCGAGGATCAGGCCGTCGGCGATCTTCACCTCGGGCACGGCCGCGCGGGTGAACGGCAGATACCAGGTCGGACCGCCCAGCGCCGGCAGGATCTCCAGCAGGTCGCCGGCCCCGAAATTCTGCACGCTCTTGACCGCGCCCAGCAGGGCGTTGTCGGCGACATGGCGCACCGGCAGGCCGACCAGATCGGTCAGATAGAACTCGTCCTCGTCGGGCGCCGGCAGGGCGTCGCGCGGGACATAGAGGCGCAGACCGCGCAGGGCGTCGGCCGCGTCCTTGGTCTCGATCCCCTGGCAGCGGGTGACGAGGCCTTCCTTGGCCACGCGGGCCGAGAGGATGGTCAGGGCCGGCGAGCCGTCCTGGCGCAGCAGCGCCTTGAAGCCGGCCAGACTCATCGGCTCTTCGGTATAGGTGGCGATCTTCACTTCGCCGCGCACGCCGAAGCCGCCGGCGACGCGGCCGACAAGGATCATGTTGGCGGGGGGCGAATTGCTCATCGACAGACGCATTGTCGCCCCGATCCGAAGACCGGGGCGACAACGTCAAAGGCCTTAGCCTTCGGTCTTTTCGGCTTCAGCGGCCGGGGCGGCTTCAGCAGCCGGAGCTTCTTCGGCGGCGGCTTCGGCCGGGGCCGCTTCAGCAGCGGCGTCTTCGGCGGGCGCTTCTTCGGCGACCGGCTCCGGGGCCGGGGCGGCGGCGGCTTCAGCGGCGGCGGCGGCGGCGGCTTCAGCGGCGACCTTGGCGTCTTCCTTGGCCTGGATGGCGGCGGCGGCGGCGTCTTCAGCGGCCTTCACGTCGGCGGCCTTGCGGTCTTCGTCGCGCTGGGCGCGTTCAGCCAGACGTTCCTGGGCCTTCTTGCCCGGAGCGCCCTTTTCGGGGTTGTTGCCGTGGGTCCATTCGGCGATGCCGGCGGCGGCCAGGAAGCGCGCGACGCGGTCGGTCGGCTGAGCGCCCTTGGCGATCCAGGCCTGGATCGATTCAACCTTCAGGGTGACGCGGGCGGCGTCGTCCTTCTTGAGCAGCGGGTTGTAGGTGCCGACCTTTTCGATGAAACGGCCATCGCGCGGCGAGTGGCTGTCAGCGACGACGATCGAGTAGTACGGGCGCTTCTTGGCGCCGCCACGGGCGAGACGGATCTTCAGCATTTCGGTAGTCCTTGAGTTTATTTCTTGAAGGGATTGAAACCGGGCGGCAGACCGCCGCCCAGGCCGGAAAGGAGGTTCGGCTTGGCGTCGCCGCCACCGCCGAGACCGGGAAGACCCGGCAGGCCTCCCGCGGAATTCTGTTGATCGGACGCGGCCGCCTTGCCGCCGCCCATGGCCTTCAGGCGCGACATGTCGCCGCCGCCCATCATGCCGGCCATGCGCGCCAGGCTCTTGCCGCCGTCCTTGGACATGGCCTTGAACATGTCGGCCATCTGGCGATGCTGCTTGAGCAGGCGGTTGACCTCGGCCACGTCCACCCCGGCGCCGGCCGCGATGCGGCGCTTGCGCGAGGCGGCCAGGATATCGGGCTTCTTGCGCTCCAGCTTGGTCATCGAGCTGATGATCGCCTGCTGACGCAGGAACACCTTGTCGTCGATGCCGCTCTCGGCGATCTGCTTCTTGGCCTTCTGGACGCCCGGCAGCAGGCCCATGATGCCCTGCATGCCGCCCATCTTCTGCATCTGCGACAGCTGCGACGACAGGTCGTTGAGGTCGAACTGGCCCTTGGCCAGCTTCTTGGCCATGCGCTCGGCTTCGGCATGGTCGAGGTCCTGGGCGGCCCGCTCGACCAGGGCGACGACGTCGCCTTGCCCCAGGATCCGGCCGGCCACGCGGCGGGCGTCGAACACGTCCAGGGCGTCGATCTTCTCGCCGGCCCCGAGGAACTTGATCGGCAGGCCGGTGACATGGCGCATCGACAGGGCCGCGCCGCCGCGGCCGTCGCCGTCGGCGCGGGTCAGGATCAGGCCGGTCAGCGGCAGGCGTTCGTGGAAGGCCTTGGCGGTGCGCACCGCGTCCTGGCCGGTCAGGCTGTCGGCGACCAGCAGGGTTTCGGTCGGCTGGGCGATGCGGGCGATTTCCGCCGCCTCGCTCATCATCGCCTCATCCAGGGTGGTGCGGCCGGCGGTGTCGAGGATCAGGACGTCATAGCCGCCCAGCTTGGCGGCGCTCATCGCCCGCTTGGCGATATCGACGGCGCTCTGGCCGGCGACGATCGGCAGGCTCTCCACCCCGACCTGCTTGGCCAGCATGGCCAGCTGTTCCATGGCGGCGGGACGGCGGGTGTCGAGCGAGGCGACCAGCACCTTCTTGCGCTCGGTCTTGGACAGCCGCAGGGCCAGCTTGCCGGTGGTGGTGGTCTTGCCCGAGCCCTGCAGGCCGGTCATCAGGATCACCGACGGCGGATTGAGGGCCAGGTTCAGGCCGGTCGGCTCCTCGCCGCCCAGCATGTCGACCAGACCGTCATAGACGATCTTGACCACCTGATCGGCCGGCTTGACCGAGCGGATGACGGCTTCGCCAGCGGCCAGTTCCTTGGCCTTGCTGATGAAGTCCTTGACCACCGGCAGGGCGACATCAGCTTCCAGCAGGGCGACGCGAACCTCGCGCAGCGCCTCGTCGACATCCTTTTCGGACAGCACGCCGCGACCGCCGAGGCGGTCGAAGACGCCGGAGAGCCGCTCTGTAAGGCCGTCGAACATGGGTAGCCCTGTTGAAACCAAAGGTCCAAACGCGATCAGCCCCCATGGACGATCACGTCGATGGGGGTCCCCGCCGTCCTCGTCCGGATGGATCCTGCGCTAGCAGGCCGGGGTCGTGACGGTAGAGGCGCTGCTGATGAAGCGCCGGAAGGCGGGCCTTATGCGCGGAAAATGGCGCGGAGTCAAAGCGCCCCACCAATCCCGCTCTTCCCGGCGAAGGCCGGGATCCAGATTCATCCGGAAAGGCTGGGGTGAAAGCGCCATTCGACGGCGCTTCAGTCCCAAACAGCCATTGGGTTCGATCTGGCCCCCGGCTTTCGCCGGGGAGAACGGGTTTTGAGAAATCAGGCCGCGCCGAGGAAATCGCGCTTGCCGACCTCGACGCCGTTGGCGCGCAGGATCGCGTAGGCCGTGGTCAGGTGGAAGAAGAAGTTGGGCTGGGCCTGGGTCTGCAGATAGGCCAGGCCCTTGACCACGCTGGTCTCGCCGCGGCGCACCAGGGTAATGTCGCGATCCTCGGCCCCGGTGAAGGCGTCGGCGTCCAGGCCCTCGACATAGGCGATGGCGCGGTCGATGCGGGCGATCAGCTGCTCGAAGCTGGTCTCGGTGTCGTCCCAGGCCGGAACCTCCTCGCCGGCGAGGCGCGCGGCGCAGCCCTTGGCGAAGTCGGTGGCGATCTGCGCCTGGCGGATCAGCGGAAACATGTCGGGGAACAGCCGGGCCTTCAGCAGGGCGTCAGGATCCCATTTCCTGGCCTCGACCTGGGCGGCGGCCTTGGTCAGCACGCCCTTCAGGCCCTTCAGGCCCTGGACGAAGACGGGAACGCTGGCCTGGTGGATGGAAATCGACATGAAAACTCCGCTTGAAGGTGTGGCGCACAGATAGGGCGGGCGAGCCCCGAGCGAAAGCGCGGAACGCTGGACCGTCGAGCGGGGTTTAGGAAGCTCGAGTTCAACCCACGAGGTTTCCCCATGAAAGTCAGCGACGCCATGACCAGCCAGGTCTCGACCGCCGCCCCCACCGACACCATCCGCAAGGTGGCCCAGACCATGGCCCATATCGACAGCGGGGCCGTGCCGATCGTCGAGAACGGCAAGGTGATTGGCCTGATCACCGACCGCGACATCGTCCTGCGCGTGGTCGCCGAGGGCCGCAGCTTCGACTCGCCGGTTTCGGAAGCCATGAGCGAAGGCGACGTCCAGAGCATCCTGGCCGACGACAACCTGGCCGACGCCAGCGCCAAGATGGCCAACCACCAGATCCGCCGTCTGGTCGTGCTGGACGAGGCCGGCAAGCTGACCGGCATCCTGTCGCTGGGCGACGTGGCCAAGGACTACGGCGCCAAACAGGTGGGCAAGACGCTGGAGGATATTTCGGAAGAAACCGAGGCTGCTCACTAGCAAGCCGACACTGGCCCCCTCCGGATGCTGCGCATCCTCCTCCCCCGGAGGGGGAAGATGAAGGACGCGGATCTCGTCTTCCCCCTCCGGGGGAGGAGCGCCGACAGGCGCGGAGGGGGCAAGTGGCGCCCAAAAGAAAAAGGGCGGCTCCTCGCGGGGCCGCCCTTCTTTGTCGCGAATGTTTGGAAAGCCTAGACCAGCGACGAGTCGATGGTCTTGCAGACCTCCATCAGGCCCTGAACCGAGGCGACCGAGGCGGCGAACATCGCCTTCTCTTCGTCATTGGTTTCGAACTCGATGACCCGTTCCGCGCCGCCGGCGCCGATCACGACCGGCACGCCGACATACAGATCCTTCAGGCCGTATTGGCCGGTCAGGAAGGTGGCGCAGGGCAGGACGCGCTTCTTGTCTTTCAGATAGCTGGTGGCCATGGCGATGGCGCTTTCAGCCGGAGCGTAGAAGGCCGAGCCGGTCTTCAGCAGGGCGACGATCTCGCCGCCGCCGCCGCGGGTGCGCTTGACGATGCCGTCCAGCTCTTCCTGGGTCATCCAGCCTTGCTTGACCAGTTCCGGCAGCGGCAGGCCGCCGACCGTCGAGTGACGGACCATCGGCACCATGTCGTCGCCGTGGCCGCCCAGGGTCCAGGCGTGGATGTCTTGGACCGACACGCCGGTCTTTTCGGCCAGGAAGTAGGCGAAGCGCGCCGAGTCCAGGACGCCGGCCATGCCGATGACCTTTTCCTTGGGCAGGCCCGAGAACTGCTGCAGCGCCCAGACCATGGCGTCCAGCGGGTTGGTGATGCAGATGACGAAGGCGTTGGGGGCGTGGGCCTTGATGCCTTCGCCGACGGCCTTCATGACCTTCAGATTGATGCCCAGCAGGTCGTCGCGGCTCATGCCCGGCTTGCGCGGCACGCCGGCGGTGACGATGCAGACGTCGGCGCCGGCGATGTCGGCATAGGCGTTGGCGCCCTTGAGGCTGATGTCCTTGCCGAACACGGCCGAGGCTTCGGCCAGGTCGAGGGCCTTGCCCTGCGGGGTGCCTTCGCTGATGTCGAACAGGACGATGTCACCCAGCTCTTCGCGAGCCGCGATGTGAGCCAGGGTGCCGCCGATCATGCCGGCGCCGATAAGGGCGATCTTCGCGCGAGCCATAGGGTCTCCGTCAGAACTGTGGATGGAAATTCTCGCGGCGGTCTAGACCCATGACGCTTAAGCCTCAAGCCCCCTTCCCCGTTTCGCTGCACTGCGGCAAAACAGTCTGAACAATGATAAGGACGCCCAGGGATGAGCAAGACCGATCCGGGACACTATTTCGAGGACTTCAGGCTGGGCCAGGTGCTGGTCCACGCCACGCCGCGCACCGTCACGGCGGGGGATGTGGCGCTGTACACCGCCTTCTATGGTCCGCGTTTTGCTTTGTTCTCGTCCGATGAATTCGCCCGCAACAGCGGCCTGCCCGCCGCGCCGGTGGATCCGCTGGTCGCCTTCCACATCGTGTTCGGCAAGACCGTGCCCGACATCAGCCTGAACGCCGTGGCCAATCTGGGCTATGCCGAGGGCCTGTTCCTGGCCCCGGTCTATCCGGGCGACACCCTGATGGCGGAGTCCGAGGTCATCGGGCTGAAGGAAAACTCCAACCGCAAGACCGGCGTCGTCTATGTGCGGACCACCGGGACCAACCAGCACGGCCAGCCGGTGCTGCGCTATGTGCGCTGGGTGATGGTGCGCAAGCGCGATCCCGAAGCGGCGATCGCCGAGCAGGCGACCCCGAAGCTGGCCGACGCCGTGGCCGCCGAGGACCTGATCATCCCCGCCACGCTGGATTTCTCGAAATACGACTACGCCCTGGGCGGCGCGGCCCACGCCTTCGAGGACTATGAGATCGGCGAGCGGATCGACCATGTCGACGGCATGGCCATCGAGGAGGCCGAGCACGCCATGGCCACCCGGCTGTGGCAGAACACCGCCAAGGTCCACTTCAACCAGTTCGAGCGCGCCAAGGACCCGTCGGGCCGGCGGCTGGTCTATGGCGGGGTGGTGATCTCGACGGCCAAGGCCCTGTCGTTCAACGGCCTGCAGAACGCCGGCCTGATCCTGGCGATCAATGGCGGCCGCCATGTCAGCCCCTATTTCGCCGGCGGCACGGTGTTCGCCTGGAGCGAGGTGCTGGACAAGGCCGACCTGGGCGACGGCGTCGGCGCCCTGCGCCTGCGGCTGGTGGCCACGCGCGATCGGCCCTGCGACGACTTCCCCGGCAAGGACGAGGCGGGGGTCTATAACGCGCACGTCATCCTCGACTTCGACTATTGGGCGGCGGTTCCGAAACGTGGCTGAATTCGTTCTGGACCCGGCCTTCGTGGCCACGTCCGAGGCGCTGGGCGACCTGCCGCTGTGCCAGGCCCGACTGCAGGGGGACGCCCGCTATCCATGGATCGTGCTGATCCCGCGCCGGGCGGGTCTTCGCGAGATCGAGGACCTGTCGGCGGCCGACCGGATCACCCTGATGGACGAGATCCTGCTGGCGGGAACGGCGGCGCGAGCGGTCGGGGCGGTGCTGGGCCTGGCCGTCGACAAGCTGAATGTCGGCGCCCTGGGCAATGTAACGCCACAGCTTCACGTCCATGTGCTGGGTCGCCGGGTCGGTGATCCGGCCTGGCCGGGCCCGGTCTGGGGTCACGGCCCCGCCGAGGCGTTCACGCCCGCCGCCCTGGATGCGGCGGTCGCGGCGGCGCGCAAATCCCTGGATCTCTGAAAATCCTGACCACCCCCGCGACGGCGGGGGTGGTTGGAGACTAGGGGATCAACGCAGGTTCGGCTTCTTCTTGGCGGAACTCTTCTTCTTGCTCGCCGTCGCCTTGCCCTTGTGAGCGGGGGTCGCCTTGGCCTTGGAACCCTTCTTGGATTTCAGGGTCGCGGCCTTGCCGCCTTTGCGGGCGACGGCGGCGCACTTGGCCTTGGCGGCCTTGAGGGCCTTGCCCTTTTTACCCTTGGTCGAGCAGGTGGCCGGAGCCGAAACCGACCGGCTCGTCGCGGCGGCGCGCGGCGCGCCCCAGATCACCGGCCCTCGACCCTGGATCACATAGCCGGGCGGCAGGCTGGGCGGCGCCTCGCGTTCGGCGGTCACCGCCTGGTTGACCCCACCCTCGTAGAGGCTGCCGCTCCAGCGCGGGCCGGCGGCGGGGGTGAGGGTCAGCACCGAGGTCTGGTCCGGCCTGGGATTGAAGTGGAAAACGATCGTCTGGCCGGCGCGCTCGACGGTCTCGATCAGGCCGGTGGAGCCCACCGCGCCGGGCCGGCGGACATCGCGCCAGGCGCCTTCCAGCGGCCCCGAGCCGCCGGCCGGATCGACGATCTGCAAGGCGTACAGCACCGCTCCATCAGGAGCCGTGACCTTCCAGCCGCCGTCGAGCGGGCCCTGCAGGCCCTGGGCGGCGACGATCGAGCCCTTGACCCGCAGCTCATAGGCCCGCTCGCTGGGAATATAGGTTCCCAGCGGTACGGCGTGATCGCCGTCAGGCGGGAACGAGGCCTCGGGCGGTTCGGGCTCGGGAATGGGCAGCAGGGTCGGCTTGTGGCGCGGGACGGGCGCCGTGGGGGCCGCTTCATCTTCCTCTTCGGTGGTGCCGGTCTGGGTGATCAGGTCGCCCAGCGGATCCGGGGCCGCCGCTTGGGTCGCCGCCGGAGGGGGCGGGGGCGCGGTCGCGACCGGCGCCTCCTGAGCCAAGGCCGGACCGGCGACGAGGAAGAGGGAAAGGACCAGCGCCCGCATGGCCACGCCTAACCGGCCTTGGCGGCGATGGCGGCGGCGACGGCCACCAGATGCTCGGCCTGGGACAAGTGAAGGCGCTCGGCCATCTTGCCGTCGACCCGCAGCGCGCCCTTGCCGGCGTTTTCGGGCGCCTTGAAGGCGGCGATCACCGCCTGGCTCCAGGCGATCTCGTCGGCGGACGGCGAAAACACCCGATTGCAGATTTCCAGGTGCTTGGGATGGATCAGGGTCTTGCCGTCAAAGCCGAAATCGACGCCCTGGATACAGACCGCCTCCAGCGCCGCCAGATCCTCGATGTCGTTGTGCACGCCATCCAGGATGGTCAGGCCGTGGGCGCGGGCGGCGGCCACCGACAGGGTCAGCAGCGGCAGGAAGGGCTCGCGGCCCGGGGTCTGGCGGGCCCGCATTTCCTTGGCGAAGTCATTGACCCCCATCACGAAGGTCGAAAGGCGCGTGAACCGGCTGGCGGCGGCGATGTCCCACAGGTGGAAGGCGGCCTTGCCGGTCTCGATCATCGTCCACAGCCGCATCGTGCTGGGGGCGGCATGCAGGGCGGCGTCATAGACCCGCACGTCGCCGGCGTCATTGACCTTGGGCACCAGCACCGCGTCGGGACCGGCCTCGGCGGCGGCTCTCAGGTCCTCGGCGCCCCAGGGGGTGTCGAGACCATTGGTGCGGATCACCACCTCGCGACCGCCAAAGCCGCCGGCCTTGACCGCCGCCACGGCCGCGTCGCGCGCCGCTTCCTTCATCTCCGGGGCCACCGCGTCTTCCAGGTCCAGGATGATGATATCGGCGTCCAAGGTGCGCGCCTTCTCAACCGCCTTGGCGTTGGAAGCGGGCATATAGAGGGCGCTGCGGCGCGGCCTGGCGACGTCGGACATTCTAACTCCCCTGCGGGTCTTGTTCTCTAGACCCTTCTTAAGCACAGGCGGGCCCGCGCAAAACCCATCATCCGCCCCGCGCGCTAAACTTGGTCCCGGATCACGCGAACCGGGTTAGGATCATGGCATGACCACGCGCTATGACGAGAACGCCCGCAACGTCCTGGGCGGGGAGCTGATCCCCTGCTCGCTGAACCCGGTGACGGGCTTCTATCGCAACGGCTGTTGCGAGACGGGGCCGCACGATCTGGGCCTGCACACCGTCTGCGCGGTGATGACCGACGAATTCCTGACCTTCTCCAAGGCCACGGGCAATGACCTGTCCACCCCGCGTCCCGAGTTCGCCTTCGCCGGCCTGAAGGCGGGCGACCGCTGGTGCCTGTGCGCCGGCCGCTGGAAGGACGCCCTCGACGCGGGCCTGGCCCCGCAGGTGGTGCTGGAGGCGTCGCACGAAGAGCTGCTGGCCATCGTGCCGCTGGGGGTCCTTAAGGACCACGCGGCGGTCTAGGGGCTTTGGTCACAGGCCCCCTACGGGCCGCTCCGCGACCGTCTTCCCCCGG
>JAHINZ010000124.1 GCA_018895795.1 Alphaproteobacteria bacterium | reverse complement strand
GGACGATCCCTTTGGCAACCGGATTGAGTTGCTGGAGCCTGTGACATGATCCCTGTCCGCTTTGGGCTCAACGACAAGGAATACAAATACGCGCGCCAGTTGGCCTATCAGGCCGCGCACGGCACGTGGATCAATCCCTATGGCGACGAGGCCCCGCTGATCGACCGCTGCGCCAAGCTGCTGGCCAAGGGCAATGCCGACGCCGCCGCCGAACGCGCCCTGCTGACCGAACTGCTCAAACTCGCCTGCTACAGCCCCGAACATGAATGGGAAGCGCCGGCCCTGACCGGAAAGCCGACCGCCTTCGCTATCTCGACGCTCGAAAAGATCATGGCTTTCAATGCTTAATATCCAAAACCTCCACGCCCGCGTCGAAGACAAGGCCATCCTGAAGGGCGTCACGTTGAACGTGCCGGCCGGCGAGGTGCACGCCATCATGGGCCCCAACGGGGCCGGCAAGTCGACCCTGTCCTATGTGCTGACCGGTCGCGGCGGCTATGAGGTCACCGAGGGCTCGGCCAGCCTGAATGGCGAGGACCTGCTGGCCCTGGACGCCAACGAGCGGGCCGCCAAGGGTCTGTTCCTGTCTTTCCAGTATCCGCTTGAAATCCCGGGCGTTCCGGCCCTGACCTTCATCCGCACCGCCCTCAACGCCCAGCACCGCGCGCGCGGTGAGGACGAGATCGCCGCTCCGGCCTTCCTGAAGCTGGCCAAGGAGAAGGCGGCCTCGCTGAAGATCGACTTCGAGATGCTCAAGCGCGGCCTGAATGTCGGCTTCTCGGGCGGCGAGAAGAAGCGGATGGAAATCTTTCAAATGGCGATGCTTTCGCCGAAATTCCTGATCCTCGACGAGACCGACAGCGGCCTGGACATCGACGCCCTGAAGATCGTCTCCGACGGCGTCAACGCCCTGCGCGGCCCCGATCGCGGCATGCTGGTGATCACCCACTATCAGCGCCTGCTGGACTATATCAAACCCGACCGCGTCCACGTGCTGGCCGCCGGCCGCATCGTCGCCTCGGGCGGTCCGGAACTGGCCCTGCAGCTGGAAGCCGAAGGCTACGACAAGTATGCGAGCGTCGCGGCATGAGCCTGGCCCTGGCTCTCAAGACCGGCGACGCCAGCCGCTTGCCCTCGCGCCGCGACGAGGACTGGCGCTGGACCGACCTGCGCGGCCTGATCCGCGCCATTCCGGCGGTGTCTCCGGCCTTTGTCGGCGACGTCGGCGCGGGCCCGTTCGACGCCCTGGCCGACAGCTCGCTGGTGATCGTCAATGGCTGGGTGCGCGAGGGTGAGCCCGTCCCGGAGTCTGGCGTGCTGGCGCTGCGGTTCGTGTCGCACGCCGACGCGACGGCCCATGACTCCGACTTCGCCGTGACGGTCGCGCCCGGCCAGACCCTGACCGTGCTGGAAAGCTACGAGGGCCAAGGGTCGGGCGGCTATCTGGCCAATATCGGCCTGGATTTTTCGGTCGGCGAAGGCGCGCGGCTCGAGCGTATTGTTCTGGTCGATGACCTGGCCGACGCCGTCACCGTCAGCACCGCGGAGGTCTCCCTGGCTACCGGCGCCCGCTACGCCCAGACCATACTGACCTCCGGCGCCCGCCGTCAGCGGATCGAGACCCACGTCGCCCATCCCGGCGCCCAGGCCGACCTGCGGCTCGACGGGATCTATCTGCTGGACGGCCAGCGCCACGCCGACCTGACCACCCAGGTCACCCATGCCGGCGCCGACGGAACCACCTCGCAACTGACCAAGGGCATGGTGTCGGATCAGGCGCGCGGCGTGTTCCAGGGCCGGATCATCGTCCAGCCCGGCGCCGACCAGACCGACGCCCGGATGGGCCACCACGCCCTGATCCTGTCGGACAAGGCCGAGGTCGACGCCAAGCCCGAGCTGCTGATCTTCGCCGACGACGTCGCCTGCGCCCATGGCAACACCGTCGGCGCCCTGGACGAGCAGGCGATCTTCTACGCCCGCCAACGCGGCATTCCCGAGCTGGAGGCCCGCACCATGCTGACCGAGGCCTTCGTCGGCGAAGTGGTCGAGCGTATCGAGCACGCCGCCGCCCGCGCGGTCGCCCGCGCCTGGGTGGCCCGGCGCCTGGGACGGAGCGGCGACTGATGGCTTTTGACGCCCCCTTTGATGTCGAGGCGATCCGCGCCCAGTTTCCGATCCTTGCGCGAACCGTTCACGGCAAACCCTTGATCTATCTGGATACCGCCGCCAGCGCCCAGAAGCCGGAGGCGGTTCTGGACGCGATGATGGATCTGGCCCGCACCTCCTACGCCAATGTCCATCGCGGCCTGCACACCTTGGCCAATGAAACCACGGAAGCCTATGAGAACGCGCGACAAATTGTCGCGGACTTCATCAATGCCGACGTCGGCGAAATCGTCTGGACCAAGAGCGCGACCGAGGCCGTCAATCTGGTGGCCGCCTCGTTCGGGTTGTCGATCGAGGCCGGCGACGAGATCGTCCTGTCCGAGATGGAGCACCACGCCAATATCGTGCCGTGGCACTTCTTGCGCGAGCGCAAGGGCGTGGTCCTGAAGTTCGTGCCGGTGCTGGACGACGGCCGTCTCGACATGGAGGCCTATAAGGGCCTGCTGTCGGAAAAGACCAGGATGGTCGCCCTGACCCAGATGTCCAACGTGCTGGGCACGGTCAATGACGTGCCCGAGATCGTGCGTCTGGCTCGCGCGGCCGGCGCCCAGGTGCTGATCGACGGCTGCCAGGGCGTGGTCCATTCCAGGGTCGATGTGAAGGCCCTGGACGTCGACTACTACGTGTTCTCCGGCCACAAGCTGTACGGCCCCACCGGCATCGGCGTGCTCTATGGCAAGGCCGATCGCCTGGCCGCCCTGCCGCCTTATCAGGGCGGCGGCGAGATGATCGCCTCGGTGTCGATGGACGTCATTACCTATGCCGATCCGCCGCATCGCTTCGAGGCCGGCACCCCCGCGATCCTCGAGGCCGTCGGCCTGGGCGCGGCGATCACCTGGCTGAACGGCCTGGATCGCGACGCGGCCTTCGCCCACGAGCACGCCCTGTATGAGCGGGTCGCCGAGCGGCTGGCCGGAGTCAACGGCCTGAAAATCCTCGGCACGGCGCCCGGCAAGGGCGCGGTGCTGTCGTTCACGGTCGAGGGCGCCCACGCTCATGACATCGCCCAGGTGCTGGACCGTTACGGCGTTGCCGTGCGGGCTGGAACCCATTGCGCCGAGCCCTTGATGCGCCGCTTCGGCGTCACCTCGAGCGCGCGCGCTTCCTTCGCCCTATATAACACCGAGGCCGAGGCCGACGCGTTCTACCGCGATGTCATCCCACCTTCAGCGGGCGAGCAGGATACGCGGATTGCCCGCCAGGCATTCGCCGGCCTC
>JAHINZ010000123.1 GCA_018895795.1 Alphaproteobacteria bacterium | reverse complement strand
GGCGCTGACCGTGCTGGCCGACCGGGCGCGGGCCGACCGCGACACCGAGACGGAACTGCGCCACCGCGCCGCGCTGGCCCTGTCACCCGACGCCGGCATCCATCCGCTGGTCCGCTTGCGGGACTTCCATGAGTCGATGAGCCTGTTGCTCTGCCGGCCGCTGTCTGACGCTGACCTTGACCTGCTGGCGCGCTTGGCGGCCGAGGTTCCGAATGTCGCCGTGGGCGACCTGCTCGATGATCCCGAATGGGCCGATTGGGTGCATCACTATCGCTCGCTGCTGGGCGCCCTGGACGTGGCCTCGATCACCGCGCCCACCCGGCCTGCACCGGCCGATGCGCCGGCGCGCTATCTGACGGCGACGGGCGAGGCGCTCGACGCCGAGGCATTGAAGGCCCTGGCTGATCGGCTCGGTGTGACGGCGGTGTTCTTCGCCGCCGCCGACCAGAACTATGTCGACCAGTACGGACGCTGGTACGCCCTTTCGGTGCTGCGCCACAGCGACGTCTCAAGCCTGGTGATCATCCACGTGATCGGCGGCGCCGAGCGCTTGGCCGAGGCGGTGAGGGCCGTCGGCGTCCAGGACGAGCGGTTGATCTTCGTCGGTGACGATTTCGACGCCGCCGCGGTGACCACCCGCTGTTACGACGCCCCGCCCAAGGGGCTGATCGCCCTGCCTGTGGCGCATTTCCAGTCGGTGCGGTTCCAGCGCCTGGGCGGCCTGCTGGACACCCTGGCCCGACCCATCTTCGTTTCGGACATCGATCTTCTGTTGCAGCGCGGGGTCAGCGACCTGCTGGAGCAGTGGGCCAAGGCCGACGTGGTGTTCAACGAGAACGGGAACAACTTTGCCGCCGGCTCGCGGATCACCGCCAACCTGCTGCTGGTCAATCCCACCCCGAACGCGGCCTTGCTGTTCAACTCTCTGCGGGCCTATCTCGACGATCGGCTGGGCCGCGAAACGGTCACCCGCTGGATCGATCAGGTCGCCCTGCTGCTGGGCCGCCACCACCTGATGCGCCATGCGCCGGACGCCGCGCTGGGCTGTTTCGACACCACCAGCGACATCAACAACGTGATGTTCGGGAGCTATCAGGAGCACCCTTTCCGCTTCCTGTCCCTGTATCACGGCTTCGACACATCGAGCCTGGAGAACGATCCCCGGGTGCTCGGCGCGGACCGTGATTGAGGCCAAGCCGTCGTCGGACGATGATAGATTGATATTGTAAATGTGCCCATAAGGTCAGGCTGCGGCCGATCGCCAACAGGCCCGCTGTCCGCCTCGCTGACCTTGCGTGGCGATCTTCAAGGTCGAGGTGCTCGACGCCAAGGGGCGTCCCGTTCCGAGGGCGGACGATCTGGTGCTGTTCGAAATTTCCGGTTCGGCCGAGGTGATCGGCGTCGGCAACGGCAACCCGACCCGCCACGAGCCGGACGTCGCCAGCCGGCGCAAGGCGTTCAACGGACCGTGTCAGGCGATCGTGTGGACGCGGCGTGGCGGCGTCGGCGAGGTGCGGGCGACGGCTTCGGCTAAAGGCCTGAAGGCGTCCAGCGTGGTGCTGAAGCTGGAGGCTTAGGCGAACCCCACCCGCGCCGTCATCGCCAGCCAGCCCTCGGCCGATCGCGCCCACAGGTCCGCCCCGTCGCCCGTCAGCTTGCCGCGGGCCTCGAACGGCGCGCCGTCGAAAAGGGGCCGCGCCGCGCGGAACGAGAAGCGCGCGATCGCACGCCCCGGGGGGATCGCCTCCAGCAGGCTGAGCGCGATCAGCGGTCCGTGCACGACCAGCCCCGGATAGCCCTCGACCTCTGTCGCATAGGCGCGGTCATAATGGATGCGGTGGGCGTTGAAGGTCGCTGCCGAGAACCGCATCAGCATCGTCGCGTCGGGCGTGATCGTCGCGCGCCAGTCGGCCTCGTCGGGCGCGGCGACCGGGGAGGGCGCGGCCTCGCCAGGCGTCGGCGCGGGGCGATAGACGATCGTCTGGGTCTCGGCGACACACAGCTTTCCGACTTGCGAAATCCGCTGCTCGACCTCGACGAAGGTCAACGGCCCGCTCTGGCCGATCTTTTCCGTGATCGAAGCAATGCGCTCGATCCACTCGGTTTCCACTCCGGCCGCCAGCGGCGCCTCCAGCCGCATGTCGCCCGCCGCGAACATCCGGCGGGGGGCTTCGATCGGCGGCATGAAGCCGCCGCGCCTGGGATGGCCGTCAGGGCCGATGTCTGACTGCCGGGCTGTTTGTGTCGCGCACGCCCAATGCCAGGCTGGAGGGGCCTCCAGTGGCGCTTCAGGGCGGTCCAGCACGGCGGCGAGACGCGCCAGGTCGCCGGGCGCCAGCACCTCGATCCGGCGTCGCTCGCGGCCGATCCAGTCCTCGATCCGCTCGGCCATCAGTACGACCTCGGCAAGCCCAGAACATGCTCGGCCACATAGGCCAGGATCATGTTCGTCGAGATCGGGGCCACCTGATAGAGCCGGGTCTCGCGGAACTTGCGCTCGACATCGTATTCCTCGGCGAAGCCGAAGCCACCATGGGTCTGCAGGCACATATCGGCCGCCGCCCAACTCGCTTCGGAGGCCAGCAGCTTGGCGATATTGGCGTGCTCGCCGCAGGGCAGGCCGGCCTCGTAGCGCGCGCAGGCGTCATAGACCGTCAGGCGGGCCGCGTGGGCCTGGGCATAGGCCCGGGCGATCGGGAACTGCACGCCCTGGTTCTGGCCGATCGGGCGGTTGAACACCCGTCGCTCGTTGGCGTAGTCGCGGGCCTTGCCGATCAGCCAGGCGCTGTCGCCCAGGCACTCGGCGGCGATCAGGATCCGCTCGGCGTTCATGCCGTCGAGGATGTACTTGAAGCCCTTGCCCGCCTCGCCGATCAGGCTGTCGGCGGGGATCACCAGGTTGTCGAAGAACACTTCCGTCGTGGCGTGGTTCAGCATGGTGGCGATCGGCTTGATCGTCAGACCGTTCCCCTTGGCCGCCCGCATGTCGACCAGGAACACCGACAGGCCTTCGCTCTTCTTGGCCACCTGATCCTTGGGCGTGGTGCGGGCCAGTAGCACCATCAGGTCGGAATGCTCGG
>JAHINZ010000122.1 GCA_018895795.1 Alphaproteobacteria bacterium | reverse complement strand
GACGCAAATCAAGGGTGTCAGCGCCTCGCAATTGAAGGGTTTGACCGAGACCGACATCGGCGAACTGGCCGGCACCCAGGTGGCCGCCCTGACGCCGACCCAACTGACCAGCCTGTCGGCGACCAATGTCTCGGCGCTCGACGCCACCCAGGTCGCGGCGTTGAGTACGACGCAGGTCAAGGGTCTGACGGCGACCCAGCTGCAGGGTCTTACGACGACCGACGTGGGCCAGTTCTCGGAAACCCAGATCGGCGCCCTGACGGACGTCCAGTTAAAGGCCCTGTCCGCGACCAACATCTCGGCCCTGGCCAACACCCAGGTCGCGGCGCTCAGCAACACCCAGGTGCAGGCGCTGACCTCGACCCAGCTGAAGGGCCTGTCGACCACGGATGTCGACGAGCTGTCGACCACCCAGGTCGGCGCCCTGACGCCGGCCCAGATCGGGGCGTTCACCGCCACCAATATCCAGGAGCTGTCGACCGGTCAGATCGGCGCGCTCAGCCCGACCCAACTGGCGGGTCTGACGACGACCAACGTCAAGGAACTGCTGGCCACCCAGATCGGCGCGCTGAGCCAGACCCAGGTCAAGGGCTTCACGGTTGCGCAGATCGGCGCCCTGACGACGACTCAGGCCACGGTTTTGGTCGACACCCAGATCGCCGCCCTGACCAGCACCCAGGTCTCGGCTCTGGGCACGACCATCAAGACCTTGGACGCCACCCAGTTCGCGGCGCTGTCCGAGACCCAGGTCAAGGCCATCACGACGACCCAACTGAAGGCGCTGGACGCCGGGGACATCGGGACGGACTTCACGGCCACCCAGATCGGCGCCCTTTCGGCGGCCCAGATCGGCGCCTTCGATCCCGCCGCGCTGCCCGCTTTGAACGTGACCCAGATCGGGGCGCTCAGCGCGACCCAGATCAAGGGGCTCACGACCTCCCAGGTCGGCGGCCTGGCCACCACCCAGGTCAACGCCCTGGCGGACACCCAGGTGGCGGCGTTGAGCATCCTGCAACTGGCGGCGCTGAGCACCACGAACCTGTCGGCCCTGAATGGGACCCAGGTTGGCGGCCTGTCGGCCACCCAGGTCAAGGGCCTGACCAACACCCAGCTGAAGGGGCTGTCGACGACCGATATCGGCGAGCTTTCGGCGACCCAGGTCGGGGCCTTGACGACGGGGCAGATCGCCGTTCTCGAGGCGACAGCCTTGCAGGCCTTGAGCGAAACCCAGGTGGGCGCCCTGAGCGCCTCGCAACTGGGGGCTCTGACGGCGACCAACTTCTCGGCCCTGGCCAACACCCAGGTCCAGGCGTTGAACGAGACCCAGATCAAGGGCCTGACGACGGTGCAATTGAAGGGGCTGACGACCACGGACATCGGCGAACTGCTCAACACCCAGATCGCCGCGCTGACCACGACGCAGCTGGCGGCCTTGAGCGCCACCAATGTCTCGGCTCTGGACGCCACCCAGTCGGCGGCCCTGAGCACGACCCAGGTCAAGGGGCTGACGGCGTCGCAGATCCAGGGCCTGACGACCACGGACATCGGCGACCTGGCCAACACCCAGATCGCCGCGCTGGCCACGACCCAGATCTCGGCTCTGACGACCTCGGTGATCGGCGACTTGACCACCACCCAGATCGGTTCGCTGGCGGGCACCCAGTTGGCCAGCCTGACGACCACCCAGCTGAACTACCTGACGGAGACCAACATCTCGGCCCTGACCAGCACCCAGGCCGCGTCCTTGACCTCGACCCAGGTTCAGAGCCTGTCGGATCCGCAGATCATCGCCTATCTCGGCGTCAGCTAAGATCCTCGATGCGCCGGCGTCGTTGGGGCTCGCCCCGCGGCGCCGGCGTCTGGACCGACCGGCGATGGGTGACCTTCGACCAACGTGCGAACATTTGGCGACACGAGTCGGACGCGCTCCGGCCCGGTCTGCGCGCTTGAGATGACCATGGCTGACATCGACGCCCTCGCCGTAATTCAGAAGATCACCACCGAAGGGCTGTCGCTCGGCGACATGATCAACGCCGCCAGTCGGTTCACCGGGGCGGGGCAGGCGGCGACGGCCGAGCAGGTCTATCGGATCTGGATCCAGTTCAATCCCGACCACCCGCAACTGTTCGTGGCGCTTTTCAACTTCGCGACCTTGCAGTCGGGCATCGGCGGGTCCGAGACGGCGATCGCCAGTCTCGAGCGGGCCATCAGCCTGAACCCGGACTTCCTGCCGGCCTATATCAATCTGGGCGGTCTTCAGGAGCGGGCGGGGGGGCTGGAGACGGCCATCGCCACCTGGAACATCGGCGCTTCGCGGCCGCTGCCCTTCACCGGCTCGAACGCCAACTATGTCTTCTCGGCCTACAAGCAGATCGCCCGCGCCTTGCTCGACGCGCAGCAGGTCAGTCGGGCCGAAGCCGCGCTGTGGCGCTGCGCCGATTTGGATCCCAGCCAGATGGACACCATCGGCCAGTTGGTCGCGGCGCGGCTGGGCCAGTGCAAGTGGCCGCCCTTGGAGCCGTGGGAACGCGTGGACCGACGCGCCCTGCTGCGGGGCGCCAACCCGCTGTCCGTCGCGGCCTATTCGGACGATCCGTTCCTGCAATTGGGCGCGGCCGCCGGCTTTATCATGCGCGAGGGCAGTTGCGCGCCCGAGGCCATTGTCGCCGGGCGCCGCGACGCCCCCGTCGATCTGACCGGACGCCGGCTGCGGGTGGGCTATGTGTCGTCCGACCTGCGCGACCACGCCGTGGGCTATCTGATGGCCGAACTGTTCGAGTTGCATGACCGTGAACGGGTCGAAGTGTTCGCCTACTATTGCGGTCCGCCGGCCACCGACGGGCTCAACGCCCGCACCCAGGCGGCGGTCGAGCATTACACCGATATTCGCGGCATGACCGACGACGAGGCCGCTCGCAAGATCGCCGACGACCAGATCGACATCCTGGTCGATGTGAACGGCCATACGCGGGATTCGCGCACCCCGGTCTTCGCCCGCCGCCCGGCGCCGGTTCAGGTCAACTGGCTGGGCTATCCAGGATCCATGGGCAGCGCGTTCCATCACTACATCATCGGCGACCCCTGGATCATCCCGCCCGAGCACGAGCACTACTATTCCGAGGCCGTGCGACGCATTCCTTGTTACCAGCCCAATGACCGCAAACGGGTGGTGGCCGAGGCCAGGCCGACGCGGGCCGAGGCGGGTCTGCCCGAGGACGGCTTCGTCTTCTGCTGCTTCAACGGTCCGCAGAAGATCACGCCCTTCGCCTTCGACCGCTGGATGGAGATCCTCAAGCGGACGCCTGGCAGCGTGCTGTGGCTGCTGGAAACCCATCCCGAAACCGCCGCCCGCCTGCGCGAGCAGGCGCGGGCGCGCGACGTCGACAGCGATCGCCTGGTGTTCGCGCCCAAGCAGCCCAATCCGGTCCATCTGGCGCGCTATCCGTTGGCGGACCTGTTCCTCGACACCGCGCCCTATGGCGCTCACACCACGGCGTCCGACGCCCTGTGGATGAGCGTGCCCGTCCTGACCCTGTCCGGGCGCAGTTTCGCCTCGCGGGTCTGCGGCAGCCTGGTGCGCTCGGCCGGCGCGCCCGAACTGGTCTGCGAGACGGCCGAAGACTATGTCGAGCGGGCCGTGGCCCTGGGCCATGATCGCGAGGCCACCCGCGCTCTGCGCGCGCGGCTGGAGGCCGGCCGTTCGACCTGCGTCCTGTTCGACATGGACCTGCTGGTCCGCAGCGTCGAGGACCTGCTGCACGAGATGGCCGCCGAGCATCAGGCGGGCCAAAGGCCGACGCCGAACATCGCCAATCTCGAGGACTATCTGGAGATCGGCGTCGCTCTGGATTCTGATCAGCGCGAGATGCTGACCGAGCCGGCGTTCGATGCGCTCTACAAGACCGCCTTGACCCGCCGTCACCTCGCGCGTCCGCTGCGTCCGGACGATCGCTTCTGGACCGCCGAAGACGCCGCCGCGGCCGACCGTTGGGGCGCATGAGGACCCGCCGATGAGCCGCCAGCACTTCGAAGCGCTGCGGCGCGAGGGTTATGCGCCCAGGACCCTGCTGGACGTCGGCGCCCATGTCGGCGATTTCACGCGCGAGTTCGTTGAGATCTTCCCCGCCTGCGTTCCGACCCTGATCGAGCCCAACCCGCATTGCCGGGATCAGCTGGCCCGCCTGCCGTTCGAGCGACACGAAGCGGCGGCGTCGAACGTGGCCGGCAAGGGCGAGCTGTTTCTCAGCAAGGACTGGCTGCAGTCGACCGGCAGTTCGCTCTATCGGGAAAACACCGACTATTTCAGAGACGAGGCGGTGCTGCGGGTCGAGGTCGACAAGGTCCGGCTCGACGATCTGCTGCCCGGGCGGCAGTTCGACTTCGTCAAGATCGACACCCAGGGCTCGGAACTGGATGTGCTGGTCGGCGGCCAGGCCGTTCTGGCCAAGGCCGACTACATCCTGATCGAGGTGTCGTTGGTCGACTACAATATCGGCGGCGCCCAGGCCGAGGACGTGTTCGCCAAGATGGCGGAGTTGGGTTTCAAGTGCGCCGACGTCATGGAATTCAACCGCATGCCGGAGGTGCATGACAACGCCCTGCTGCAGATCGATGTGCTGTTCGAGCGGGCCGACCGGTTGCGTCGGCCTGAAACGCCGTCGACCAGCCCGCGCCAAGCCGAGCTGTTGGCTCTGGCCGACCGATTGCGGGAGGAGGGGCGTCCCGAGGACGCCCTGATCGTGTTCGAGCACCTGTTGGGCGACACCCGTGATCCGCTGGCCGCCTGGATCGGCGTGTCACGCAGCCATCTGGCGGCGGGGCGCGTGCTGGAGGCGTTACGGGCCCTGGTCAAGGCCAAGGCGCTGACCGGTGACATCCAGGGCCTGTGGCCGCTGATCCAGGAGCAATCCTCGCAAGGCTCGCGTCTCTTCAACGCGCATCTAGCGCGCGGCGAGGTGGCCCTAGCCGAGCCCTATGCGGCGGTGATGTCGGATCTGATGCCGGGCGG
>JAHINZ010000121.1 GCA_018895795.1 Alphaproteobacteria bacterium | reverse complement strand
TTGGGCGCTCAGGGCTGGGAGATCACCGCCTCGGCGCGCTCGCCCGAGCAGGCGACGGCGCTGCGCGCGGCCGGGATCGCGCCGGTCGATCCGACCGATCGCGCCGCCATGGCCGCCGCCCTGACCGGGGTCAAGGCCGTGCTGATCACCTCGCCGCCCGGTCCGGACGGCTGCGCGGCCCTGGCTTCGGTGATTCCGGCCCTCGCCCAGGCCCAGGCCTTCCCGGACTGGATCGGCTATCTGTCCACCACCGGGGTCTATGGCGATTTCGAGGGCCGCTGGGTGTTCGAAACCTCGCCCCTGAAGGCCCAGTCGATCGAGGGCGCCCGCCGGGTCGGGGCCGAACGCGACTGGGCCCAGGTCGGCGGCGGCATGGGCCTGACCGTGACCACCTTCCGCCTGCCCGGCATCTATGGCCCCGGCCGCAGCGCCCTGGACCGCCTGCGGGCCGGCGAAGGTCGGCGGATCGTCAAGCCGGGCCAGGTGTTCAGCCGCATCCATCTGGACGACATCGTTTCGGGCTTGCTGGCCTCGCTGAACCGTCCCCGGGCCGGCGGGATCTACAATCTGTGCGACGACGAGCCGGCCCCGCCGCAGGACGTGATGGCATACGCCGCGCGGCTGCTGGAGGTTCCCGTGCCGCCGGACCTGCCGTTCAACGCCCTGGGGATGTCGCCGGCCACCCGCCGCTTCTATGCCGAGAACAAGCGAGTCTCGAACGCCCTGGCCAAGGCCGAGCTGGGGTGGCGGCCAGCCTATCCGACCTACCGCGAGGGCCTGACGGCGATTTTGGAGGGTGGTGGATAAGGCGGCTATTTGGCCGCTTTTGCCTCTCGCGCCTGCTCGATCACCGAGATGCGCGCCCCCATCTCGACCAGCTCCTGGCCTCGAGTCTGCAGCTTGCTTCCGCAGTTCTGGGCCAGCTCCTCCAACGCCTTGCCGACGGGGAGGACGTTTGGCTCGCTGAGGCGCTTCTCCAGTTCGAAACGCGGCTCGCGTCCATCCAATCGGCCCAGATAGTAGAGCGCCGACAGGATGCCCGCCTGGGAAATCGCTGGGTCCTTGTTGGAGGTCACGGCAAACGAGATCGCCAGACAACGCAGGTCCTCGGTAGTCTCCGGCGCCTCCGCTCTGGTCGGACCAGCCGCCAACAGGGCCAAAGCCGTGGCGATCATCACGCGTCGAATCATGGGAAGCCCATCAAGGATTGCACCTGCGAGCGCCCACCCTTCTATGGCGACTTCCGAATAGCAAGGGTACGCCATCCCGTCGGACGCTCACTCCTCGTCCGGCCCGATATCGGCCGCCGCCCAATGCTCGGCCGAGACGATCGCGGCGTTGCGCGCCCTCGCCGCGCGGGCCAGGCGGCGGGCCACCGGATCCGCGTCCATCTCGATCAGCCCTTTCGCCTCCGAGACCGCCGCCACCAGACGTTCCAGGTCCTGGGGCCGCGACAGCCGATGATCGCCGTCCTTGATCAGGGTGAAGATCACATCCTGGCTCTCGAGGGCGTTGGCCAGGTCCAGCGCGTGGGCCCACGGCACGTCGGGATCGGCGCCGCCCTGCAGCACGCGCACCGGGGCCTCGATCGGCACGGGCCCGGGCAGGATCGACCACCGCGCGCCGTCCTCGAGAAGCTCGCGGGTGATCGCATAGCCGCCGTCGTCATACTCGGACGGCCGGATCCAGAGGCCGTCGCGGGCGATGGCCGCCCTCGCCTCTTGCGACAGCTCCGGCTCCATCAGCTTTTCGGTGAAGTCCGGGGCCGGGGCGATCAGCACCAGGGCCTTGACCCGTTCGGGCCGGGCGATCGCCGCCAGACAGGCCAGCCAGCCGCCCATCGACGAGCCGACCAGCACCAGCGGCCCTTGCGTCAGGTCGTCGATCACCGCCAGGGCGTCCTCGCGCCAGCGGCTGATCGTCCCATCGCGAAAGGCGCCGTCCGACTGGCCATGGCCGAAATAGTCGAAGCGCACAAAGGCCCCGCCGGTCGCCTGCGCCTGATCGGCCAGGACCTGGGCCTTGGTCCCGGTCATGTCGGAATGGAAACCGCCCAGCCAGACGACGGTCGGCCCCTCGCCCGCCACGCGGCGATAGGCGATGCGCTGATTATCCGCGCGAAGCAGAAACTCCGGGTATTCGGTCATGGCGCGGCCTTGATCCTTTCGCTAACTAAACGGGTCACTCAGTCGAGAGTCGCGTGCCCGCACTTCCCGCCGATTTCACCTTGCTGCAGGTCACCCCCGAACTGGAAACGGGGGGCGCCGAGCAGACGACGATAGATGTCGCTCACGCCGTCGTGGCGCAAGGCGGCAAGGCGTTGGTCGCGACCAAGGGCGGGCGCATGGCCGCGCGGCTGGAAGCCGACGGAGGCCGTCTGGCCCAGATGCCGGCCCAGTCCAAGAACCCGCTGGTCATGCTGGGCAACGCCGCACGACTGATCGACCTGATCCGCCGCGAAAAAGTCAGCCTGGTCCACGCCCGCTCTAGGGCCCCGGCCTTCAGCGCCCTGTGGGCCGCCCATTTCACCGGCACGCCGTTCGTGGCCACCTATCACGGGGTCTATAACGCCAGGTCCAACCTGAAGCGCTGGTACAACGCGGTGATGACCAAGGGCGATCTGGTGATCGCCAATTCCGAATACACCCGCGCCCATGTGATCCAGGAGCACGGGGTCGATCCGTCGCGGGTGGTGGCCATCCCGCGCGGCGTGGATCTCACCCGCTTCGAGCCCGGCATGGTCGGCGCCGATCGGGTCGAGGCTCTGCGCAAGGCCTGGGGCGTCGCGGCCGATGACCGGCGGCTGAAGGTGGTGCTGGCCGGACGCCTGACGCGGTGGAAGGGCCAGGCCCTGCTGATCGAGGCCATGGCGCGGCTGAAAGCGGTCGGCGCACCCGGGGTGCTGCTGCTGTTGGTCGGGGACGACCAGGGGCGCAAGGCCTATTGCGCCGAGCTGGAAGCCCAGATCGCCGCCGCCGGCCTGCGGGACGACGTCAAGATCGTCGGCCATTGCGATGACATGCCCGCGGCCTATCTGCTGGCCGATCTGGCCATCGCCCCGTCGCTGGAGCCCGAGGCCTTCGGCCGCACGGCGGTGGAGCCCCAGGTGATGGGGCGACCGGTGCTGGCCTCCGACCACGGGGCGGCCCGCGAGACCGTCCTGCCCGGCGAAACCGGATGGCTGGTCAGGCCCGGCGACGCCCAGGCCTGGGCCGACGCGCTGGTCGTCGCCCGCGACGCCGGGGCGGCCGTGCGTCAAACCATGGGACAAACCGCCAGAGCCCGCGCTCGGCGGTTGTATTCAGTGGACGCCATGTGCGAAGCCACGCTGCAAGTTTATGCACGCGTACTTGAAGCCAGAGTTTTGGAGCGGAGACCGTGAGTAAGGAGATCAAGAAGGTCCTGGTGATCAAACTGGGAGCCCTCGGCGATTTCGTGCTCGCGCTCGCGGCGATGAAGAAGATCCGCGAGGCGCACCCGAAGGCCAAGATCACCCTGTTGACCACGCCGCCCTTCGAGGCGTTGGCCAAGCTCAGCCCCTATTTCAACACGGTCGAGACGGATGGCCGTCCTGAGGATTTCGGCGACCTGAACCGGATGCTGGGTCGGCTGCGCCAGGCGCGCTACGACCGGGTCTACGATCTGCAGACCAACAGCCGCACCAACTGGTATTTCCAGGCCCTGCGTCCGTTCCCGCCGCAATGGAGCGGGATCGCCTGGGGCTGCGCCCTGCCCCAGCGCGGCAAGGGCCGCCTGCAGATGCACACGCTGGAGCGTCAGGCCGATCAGTTGAAGGCCGCCGGCATCTGGCCAGACGCGCCCACCGAGCCGGGCAACGCCCCGCCGCCGGATCTGTCGTGGATTCTGCGTCGCCACAAGGAAGCCCGCCCAGTGGCCGGCGCCGCCGCGCCGCGCCCCTATGTGCTGTTCGTGCCCGGCGGGTCGGCCCATCGGCCGGAAAAGCGCTGGCCGGTCGAAGCCTTCGCCCAGCTGGGCTCGCTGTTGAAGGCTCGCGGCCTGGACATCGTCATCATCGGCGGACCGCAGGAAAGCGCCATGGCCCGCCAGATCCAGAAGTCGGTGGGCCAGGCCCGCGACCTGACCGGCCGCACCGACTTCGCCCAACTGGCCGTGCTGGGGGCCAAGGCCGCCCTGGTGGTCGGCAACGACACGGGTCCGACCCACCTGCTGGCCGCTTCCGGCGCCCCGACCATCGCCCTGTTCTCCGACGCCTCCGATCCCGACCTGTGCGGCCCGCGCGGCCACGTGGCGGTGATCCGGTCGCCGGATCTCAAGGCCCTGCCCGTCTCGACCGTGGCCAGCGCCGCGATGTCGCTGCTGCCTTGATCCGAGGCTGAAAGGCCGGTGTTTGGGCCCGCCGCGGAGCGGGCTCGCGACCGGCCGTTGGGCCTGGCTTTCGGCCCGGCGTCCAAAAGGATTGCCGGCGCCGGCGGCTCATTGTCTCGCGCCGCTTGATAGGGGGCGCCCGACAGGTCATATATCTCTTTCTCGCAGCGCCCCGTCGCGCCGCGCGACACCCTTCAACTGTACCGGAGCCGCCCCTATTCGCCGTCCTATGCAAACGCCGCCCGTCAAAGACGGACCGCGTATCAACGATGAAATCCGCGTCCCGCGCGTCCTGCTGATCGACCAAAACGGCGAGAAGCAAGGCGAAATGCCGACCGCGTCCGCCATGGAAGCGGCCGAGGAAGCAGGCCTGGACCTGGTGGAAATCGTTCCGAACGCCAATCCTCCCGTCTGCAAGATCCTGGACTACGGCAAGTTCAAGTTCCAGGAGCAGAAGAAGAAGAACGAGGCGCGCAAGCGGCAGAAGATCGTCGAGCTCAAGGAAATCAAGCTCCGGCCCAATATCGACATCCACGATTACGAGGTGAAGGTCAAAGCCATGCACCGGTTCTTCGAGGAGGGCGACAAGGTCAAGGTGACCCTGCGCTTCCGCGGCCGTGAAATGGCTCACCCCGAGTTGGGCATGAAGCTGCTGATCAAGGTCAAGACCGACTTCGACGAAGTGGCCAAGGTCGAATACGGGCCGCGCATGGAAGGCCGGCAGATGATAATGATCCTGGCGCCGCGCTAACAGCGACCCAAGATCCAGATCCGCAAGATCAACGCCCTGGCCTCGGCCGGGGCGTTTTTCGTTTCAGGCCGGTGGATT